>CAXNGL010000091.1:0-10181 GCA_964201515.1 Burkholderiales bacterium | reverse complement strand
CCGACGTCACCTACCGTGGCGAGATCCAGCCCTTGATCAAGGCACAGTGCGCCGAATACCATGGCGACGACTCTCCCACCTTGGCGGAATTTAACCTGGCCCCTGAAAAGTACACCAATGACAAGCAGGGCCCGCGTACCTGCACCTATCTATTCATGATTCCTTGACGTTCGGGATGGCAAATCGGCATTTTTGGGGGTCAGTGCGCCGAAAAAGTGCCGGCGGGATCCAACTATTTGTCTGATCCAAGACAAATGTTGGCTCCTATGGGGTCTCTTTAACGGCCGTTGGGCAAGGTGGCCGAATTTGAATCTTACCGGCAGGCCCAGTTGATGTCGATGTCGAGCGGCCCCGTGTCGTGGCCATGACCGCCGATGCGATGGAAGGCAACCGCGCGGAATGCCTAGCAACCGGCCCGGGCGCGCGGAACCAAGCCGGCAAGAGGCCGCAGCAGCTTCAAACCGGTTCGGTTTCGCGCACGCTGCATTGGCGCATCTTGCGCGGATGGGGTGCATCGTAGGGCGTGGCGCGGTGCATGGTCCATCGGTCGTCCCAAAGCACCAGGTCATGCACTTCCCACGGATGCGAGTACACGAACTGCGGCTGCGTGGCGAAGGCGATCAGCTCCTCGATCAGCGCACGGCCTTCCTCGAACGGCCAGCCGACGACGTGCGACGCATGCGAGGCCAGGTACAGCGACTTGCGGCCGTTGCCGGGATGCGTGCGCACCAGGGGATGCTCCACGGGCTTGCGCGTGGTCAGCGTCTCGGAGCTGAACTTCTCGGCCGTCATGCCCATCTGCTCGCGCGAGCGCAGCACGCTGTGCACCACCTGCAGCCCGTCAAGTTTGGCCTGGCGCGCCGGCGGCAGCGCGTTCCAGGCGGCGCGCATGTCGGCATATTCGGTGGGGGGCGGCACCGGCGGCAGCACGCGCGCCAGCAGGGCGGTGAGTCGGATCGGCGGCTGGTTGAAGGATCCGTCGGTATGCCACAGCCGGTTGGCCATCAGGTATTCGTAGCGCACGCTGTCATGGGCGATCGGCTTACCGTCATCGTCGACGGTGCCGACGTCGAAGAAGTTGTGGTTAGCGCCGGCGATCTCCTTCAGCGTCGCCACGGTGGGCTGCCCGAAGGACTTGATGAAGGCGTACTGCTGCACTTCGTCGATCGGCTGGCCGCCGAAGACAATCACGCCGTATTCGGCCAGCCCGGCTTCGATTGCCGCGACCTGGGCCGGCGTTGGCGCCTGGCGCAGGTCGATGCTGGTCGCCCGCGCGACGAAGGTCCTTCCGATTCGCTCGAAGCGGATGGTGGTCTCGGTGTGGATGGCAACTTTCATGTCTGGATAGCTCCTCCCTGCCAGTGTCAACCGTCGGCCTTGACGCCGGTGGCCACCACGACCGCGCCCCATTTCTCGGCTTCGGACTTGATGTAGGCGGCGAATTTTTCCGGGCTGCTGTCGGCCACAGGCTGCATGCCCTGGGCGCGAATCTTGTTTGCCATCTCGGGCATGGCCATCACGGCCAGCACCTCGCGCGACAAACGGTCGACGATGACTTTGGGCAGCTTGGGCGGGCCGATCAGTCCGAACCAGGCGACCGACGAGAAGCCGGGGTAGCCCGACTCGGCGATGGTCGGCACATCGGGCAGCGCCGGGGCGCGCTCCAGGCTGCTCCAGGCTAGCGGCTTCAGGTTGCCGGCCTTGATGTGCGGGATGCAGGTGGAAGGGGCGCCGAACTGCATGGCCAGGTCGCCGCGCATCAGCGCCAGCGTGGCGTCGCCGTCGCTCTTGTAGGGTACATGGACCATGTTGATGCCGGCGGCCATCTTGAAGCGCTCCGTCGACAGGTGCACCACGCCGCCGTTGCCGGTCGATCCGTACGACAAGGCGTCGGGCCTGGCCTTGGCCAGCGCCACCAGCTGCTGCAGCGTGTTGACGCCCAGCTTGGGGTTGGTCACCACTAGCGCGGGCACGATCACCTGCAGGCCGATCGGGGTGAGCTGCGACACGTCGTAGGGCAGGGACGGATACAGCTTGGGCGTGGCGGCGAAGTGGCTGCTGACCACGCTCAGTGTGTAGCCGTCGGGCGGCGAATTGAACAGCAGGGAGGTGGCAATGGTGGTCGCTGCACCAGGCTTGTTCTCCACCACCATCGGCTGGCCCAGGCGCTCGCCGACCCAGCGCGCCAGGTCGCGCGCGAACTGGTCGGAGCTGCCGCCGGCGCCGAAGCCCAGTATGATGCGGATCGGCCTGGTCGGATAGTCCTGCGCCGCGGAGCGGCCAATCCAGGAGCCCGCCACCAGGCTTGCGCCCGTGGCATGGAGGAAAGTTTTGCGTTTCATCGTGGTCCTCTCGTCGCGGTGGTTGCGGGCTTGCGGCCTGCTCAGGCCGGGTTGCCGGCCTTGCTTGTATCGCGCAGGAAGCCGTTCTCGTCGAATTCCAGGCCGGTGGCCTTGGCCTTGACCAGCACTTCCGGGTCCCAGGTGATGCGGCCGACTTCCTTGTCGGTGCCGCCGACGATGGAATACACCACCAGGGTGTGGTCGCTCAGGTTGCGGAATCCGCGCATCACGTTCACCGGCACCGAGAACACGTCCCACTGATTGAGGATGGTGGTGTTCTCGCCCTTCTCGCCCCAGAACACTTCCAGCGTGCCGTTGAGCGGGCAGAACACTTCCTCGGTCAGGTGCGAGTGCAGGTTGGCGCCCTGGCCGACCGGGATCTCGATCATGGACACGCCGAAGCGGTGCTCGCCCTGGATCGCCGGATGCACGCCGGCATTCTCCAGCACGCCGCGGTTGATCAGCTTGTATAGCTTCTTGTCGTAGCCGGGGATCTTGCTCTCGATGAAGGTCTGCTCGTAGGGTTTGACCTTGCCCCAGCGCGCGATGCGCGTTGCTTCCAGTGCCGTGGCGCTGATGTCCATAATGCTCCTTAATGCGTATTGGTTGCAGAATGCGCGCGCCGCACTCCAAAGAGAACACTATAGGAGCCTCGATCCGAACTTTCTATTATCATTTTTCGAGCAGAGCGATCACATTTTTATATGGAGTTCCCATGGACCTGAGACAACTGCGGTATTTCGCCGTCCTGGCAGAGCAGCAGCACTTCGGCCGCGCCTCCAGCATGCTGCACTTAGCCCCGCCGGCGCTGAGCCGGCAGATCCGCCTGCTGGAGGAGGAGCTCGGCGTGCGCCTGTTTGAGCGCCACGCGCGGGGCGCCACGCCGACCCCGGAGGCGCGCTTCCTGGAGGAGCGCACACTGTTCGTGTTGCGCTACGTCGAGCAGCTCAAGCACGAGATGATGGCGAGGCAGAAGGAGCCGCAGGGGCCGGTGACAATGGGCCTGTCGTCGGGCCTGGCCCAGGTGCTGGCCGTGCCGCTGACCCAGGCCATGGCCGCGCGATACCCGCGGGTGCGGCTGAAGCTCCATGAAGCTTTCGCACCGGCTCTGCACGGCTCGCTGCTCAGCGGCGGCCTGGATCTGGCCGTGCTCATCATCCCCGTGCCGCCGGCCGACGTGACGGTGCTGCCGTTGCTGGAGGAAAGCATCTGCCTGATCGGCCGGCCGGCCGATATGCCGGCCAACAACGGGCGCATCAGGATCAAGAGCCTGGCCGGACTGCCGCTGGTGCTGACCGGGTTGCCCAAGTCGGGCGTGCGGTTGGAGGTGGAGGCCGCCGCAGTGCGCGCCGGCGTGACGCTGACGCCGGTGGTCGAGGTGGAGACCATGCAGGTGGCCAAGCTGCTGGTGAGCGCGGGCGTCGGCCTGACGGTGCATTTCGCCACCGGCGTGCGCCAGGAGATTGCCGCCGGCAAGCTGGTGGCGGTGCCGATCGAGAAGCTGTCCCTGCGCCGCGCGCTGGTGCGCTCGTCGGTGCGCCCGCTGCTTCGTGCTACCGAAGCCCTAATCGAGATCCTGGGCGACGTGGTGCGCGCGGAGGTGCAGGAGGGACGCTGGCCGAATGCGAAGCTGCAGCTGACGGACCGCGCGGCACCGTTCGGCGCCGCGCGGCGGCCGGTGCGCCCGGGTGCCTAACAGCGGTTCTAGCGCCGGTCAGTCCGGCGTGCGCCGCAGCACGCGCCCAGGTCGGGCGCCGCTGGGCTTGCCGCCCGTCCATACCACGGCGCCGTTGACCAGCACGGTATGTATACCCACCGCCGGTGCGATCGGATGCTCGAAGCTGGCACCGGCCGCGATGGTCGCAGGGTCGAACAGGGCAAGGTCGGCGAAGGCTCCGGGGCGCAGCACGCCGCGCCCCGTCAGCCCGAAGTTGCGCGCGGTCAGCCCGGTCATCTTGTGCACCGCCGTTTCCAGGCTGAACAGGCCCTGCTCGCGGCGGTAGTGGCCTAGCACGCGGGCGAAGCTGCCCCACAGCCGGGGATGTGGCATCTGGTCGTGCGGCAGCCCGTCCGAGCCGATCATGGTCGGCCCGAACGCCAGGATGCGCCGCACGTCGGACTCGTCCATCGAGTAGTAGACCGCGCCCGCGGGTAGCAACCGGTCGATCGCCGCGGCCTCGTCCACGCCCATCTCAAGCGCGATCGCATCCAGGTCCCGCCCGGCGTGCTGGGGCAGGCTGCGCGACCAGGTGACGGTGACTCGGCGCGCCAGCGCTGCGCGCTGGGCCGACAGCACCGTGGAGGAGGCGGCATAGGGATAGCAGTCCAGGCAGATGGGCTGCAGCTTCATCTGCCTGGCGATGTAGTTCAGCGTCTCGGCCGAGCGGCCGTGGTTGCGCACGCCTACCAGCTTGTGGTGCGAAACCACTACCTTGGCGCCGGTGTCACGGCCGATCCGGAAAGTCTCGCGCAGCGACTCCATGACTTGGTCGCCCTCGTCGCGCATGTGGGTGCAGTACAGCGCGCCGTGCCGGCCCAGTGGCTGGCACACGGCGATCACCTCCTCGGCGGTGGCGGCCACCGACGGCTCGTAGAACAGCCCGGTCGACACGCCGATGGCGCCGGCCTCCAGCGCCTCCTCCACCATGTTGCGCATGGCGGCGGTTTCGCCGGCGTCGGCCGGCCGGCCGAGGTCGGCCATTGTGGCGATGCGCAGCGTCATGTGGCCCACCAGCATGGCGCAGTTGGTGGCGGCAGGCTGCGCGCGCAGGGCGGCCAGGTAAGTGGCGAAGTCGCGGAAGCGGAACCATTCACCGTCGCCGTCGAGCAGGTCGAGCGGCGGCGTGACGGCGCCCTCGAACCGGCGCGGCATCGGCGCCAGCGAGACGCCACAGTTGCCGCCGATGACCGTCGTAACGCCTTGGCTGACCTTGGGTTCCATCGCCGGCGCCGATAGCAGTAGCCGGTCATCGTGGGTATGCGCATCGATGAAGCCGGGCGCGACCACAAGGCCGGCGGCGTCAATCTCGATGGCGCCGCAAGCGCCGGCGGGAACGCACGTGCCGAGTGCCGCGATGCGGTCGCCGGTGATCGCCACGTCGGCGGCGAACGCCGGTGCGCCGGTGCCGTCCACGACGGTGCCGTTGCGGATCAGGACGTCGAACATGGTGCTCATCGCAATCGTCTCCAGGGTCCGGCTCGGTTCCGCGCGCCCCGCCGCGGAGCGCCGCGAGTCGGGCGGCCAAGCCTATTGTGCTGCATGCCGGGCCATATAAAACTGTTATCGAGCTAATCGCAAAATGGTAATGGATCGGCCGCGGCACGCATACTATCCTATAGTGGCCCGAACCCACTGTCCGTAACGCAGGAGAAACCCATGCGCTTCGATCGCTTTTCCCGAAGGGAGGCCCTGGCCTCGATCGCCGTGACCGCGCTGTGCGGCGCCCAGGCCCAGGCCCAGGATGCGTCCGGCTACCCCAGTAAGCCGGTGCGCATCGTCGTCCCATTCACTGCTGGCGGCAGCAGCGACGTGCTGGGCCGCATAGTGGCCGAGAAGCTTTCGGTCAGCCTCGGCCAGCCGGTGCTGGTGGAGAACAAGGCCGGCGCCGCAGCCATCCTCGGCACGAACTTCGTGGCCAAGGCCCCGCCCGACGGCTACACCCTGCTGGTGGCCACTAGTGGTGCGGTGGTCTTCAATGCGGCCATCTATTCCAAGCTTCCCTACGCGCCGGAAAAGGAGCTGGCGCCGGTGTCCATGATCTGCTCGTATCCGCTGATGCTGATCGTGCCGCCGAACAGCCCGAACCACTCGCTGAAGGAGTTGGTGGCCTTCAGCAAGGCCAGTCCGGACAAGTCGAACTACGCCTCGGCGGCGGCGTCCATCCAGCTCGCCACCGAGCTGCTCAAGAGCCGGCTGGGCATCGCGGCGCAACACATTCCCTACAAGGGCGGCGCTGATGCCAATAACGCCGTGATGGCCGGTGAGGTGTCCATGTACCTCACCGATACCGCCACCGGGGCCGCGCTGGTCAAGGGCGGGCGGGTGCGCGCGCTTGCCGTCACCAACGACAGGCGTATCGCCGGCTTTCCCGACCTCCCCACGCTGCAGGAGCAAGGCGTGGACCTGACTATGAAGATCTGGGTCGGCCTATTCGCCCCGACCGGCACCCCGCCGGCCATCGTCAAGCGCCTCCAGGCCGAGGTCGCGAAGATGGTGCGCATGCCCGACGTTCAGGAGCGCATGGCCACCATGACCATCTCGCCCGAAGGCGGCACGTCGGAGGAACTGGGCGCGGTGGTGTCATCGGAGATCAGGCTGTGGAGCGCCGTGGCCAAGGCCAACAACATCAAGGCGGACTGAGCTTGCCGCGGCGCGAGATCCAGATTCCCGCGGCCGACGGCACGCCGCTGCCGGCCAACCTGTACACGCCGGCCGCGGTCGGCGCCGCCGTGCCAATGATCGTTGCCGTGCATGGCGGCGGCTGGCAGGTGCGCAATCTTGGCTACTACGACCACTGGGGACCGTGGCTGGCGGAGCGTGGCTACGCGGTGCTGGCGGTGACGCACAGCCTGACCCGTCCTGGCTTCAGCGCTTATCCGCATACGGTGCTCGACGTCTGCGCCGCACTGCGGCACGTGCGCGAGCATGCACAGCAGTTCGGCATTGATCCCGCGCGTATCGCGCTGATGGGCGATTCCTCCGGCGCCCACCTGGCCAGCATGGCGGCGCTGGCGGGCATGAAGCCGCCGTTTACTCCAGCCGTCTTGCGCTTGGGTGCGGAGGATCAAGGAGCAGCCGTCCCCAACCCCGTGAAAGCCGTGATCGCGCTCTACGGGGTGTTCGACCTGGCGCAGCAATGGCGGCACGACCAGTTGGCCCGTCCGCGCGACCACATCACCGAGAAGTTGCTGGGCGTAAGCCTGCTGGACGACAGGCGACCCTACTTCGAAGCATCCCCGCTGTCGCACGTCTCAGCGCGCAATACCGCCACGTCCTTTCTGCTGGCCTGGGGCGCCGTCGACGACACCGTGGACTCGGCCGCGCAGTCCGGCGCCTTCGGCGAGGCGCTGCGCCAGGCCGGGCATGTGGTGCGCACCGTGACGTTCGCCGAGGCTCCGCATTTCTGGGCCGGCGATCCGATCGACGAGGCCGGCAGCTATCCCAGCCTGCTGGCACCGCACCTTTTGCGTTTCCTCAAGATGCGTCTTTGATGCCCGCGCGCAGACGTTCTGCTCACGCTCACTTGCCTGGCCTGTCGGTAAGATTCGCGCAGGATCGGCCACATCAACTTTTATCCTAAATCCGGCTACAGGGACTTCCCACGAGGTCAAGCACCGGTTGCCGATTATTTCTTTCTTAGTGACGGTATTCAATTGGCGCCGACAGTCACAACCATAGGTTGAAATACATCCGGTATTGCGGCGCGCGCAGATGTTGTCAAGAGACAAAGAATCAGCAGAAAGAACTTCATGTTGGGCATCAGTATGTGAATTACATCAGATGGTACCGAGGCTGACTGTCGATGCAGATCTATGTCAGATCGCCAAAAACGTTTCCATCAGGCCAGCCAGACCTCCAGCCAACGCCTTTCCCACACAAGGCTCAGTCGCCACGAGTGCCCAGCAGTGCCGCGCCGACAATCATCAAGGCGGCCAGCCCGATGTTCCAGGTGAAAGCGCGGTCGCCCACCAGCACAAGCACGCCGGTGGAGGCCAGTGGTGTCAGGTAGCTCAGGATGCCGATCTGGCGGGTGTCGCCGCGCTTGAGCGCCATGTCCCATAGAAAGAAGGCGGCGCCCATGGGCCCGAGCCCCAGCGCGCCGATAAGCAGCATGTCGCGCCCTGTCAGTGCAACGGCAGGTTCGAGCCATGCGTGGCACACCAGAGACAGTAACCCCGAGACCAGGGCAAAGCCGCCTATGGCGGCGGTCGGAAAGTGCGGCACGCGCCGGGTCAGCAGCGAGTAGCCGGCCCAGACCAAGGCCGACATCAGTGCCAGCAAGTAGCCCCATGACCAGCCGCCAGCCTGCTGCCCGGCCCCTGCCGGATCGCCCAAAATCACCAGGGCAGCACCGGCAAAGCCGAGCAACGCTGCCGCAATATGCACAGCTTGCAGCCGCATGCCCGGCAGCAGCCAGGGCGACAGCAGCACCATGAACAGCGGCCACAGGTAGTTGATCAGGTTGGCCTGCACCGGCGGCGCCAGTCGCAGTGCCATGAACAGCAGGAAGTGAAAGCCAAACAGGCCACCCACGCCCAGTGCCAGTGTGGGCAACGGCACGCGCCAGCGGCTGACTTCAAATCGGGAGAGCGGCAAGGCCAGCAGGCCACCGACGCACAGGGCGAGCCCGGTCAGCAAAAAAGGTGGCACGTGCGCCAGCGCCACACCCAGTGCAGCCAGCGTGCCCCATAGGGCGATCGCGCCGAGGGCCAACAGCGCGGGCGGTAGTGCGCGGCCCGGCCTCAAAACGGGCGAGCTGGGCATGTCACTCAAGCCGGACGCTGGTCGGTCGAGGGCCGTTGCCAGAGGTTGATACCACCGTCCACCGCGTGCTGATCGATCGCTGCCAACTCGTCGGCAGAAAATTCAAGTTTTTGAACCGCACCGGCGAGCTCCGTGATTTGTTCCGGGCGACTGGCGCCAATCAGCGCAGAGCTGACGCGCGCATCTCGCAGCACCCAGGCCACGGCCATCTGAGCCAGGCTCTGTCCACGGGACTGCGCGATGTCATTGAGTGCACGCACGCGGGCCAGGTTGGCGTCGCTCAGGTGTTCGGCCTTGAGCGAGCCGCCGCCGGCACGGTTGATGCGGGCGTCCTGCGGAATGCCGGCCAAGTACTTATCGCTCAGCAGGCCCTGCGCCAGCGCGCTGAACGCGATGCAGCCCATGCCGGTGTCCGCCAGGGTGTCCAGCAACTCAGCCTCGATCCAGCGATTGAGCAGGCTGTAGGACGGTTGGTGGATCAGCGGCGTCACGCCCATGCCGCGCAATAGTGCAGCCACCTCGCGTGTCTTGCCGGCCGAATAGCTGCTGATACCCACATACAGTGCCTTGCCCTGCTGAACCGCACTGGCCAGGGCTGCGCAGGTTTCCTCTAAAGGGGTATCTGGGTCAAAACGGTGCGAATAGAAAATGTCCACATAGTCCAGGCCCATGCGCTTGAGGCTCTGGTCCAGGCTGGCCAGCACGTATTTGCGTGAGCCACCCCCGCGGCCGTAGGGCCCCGGCCACATGTCCCAGCCGGCTTTGCTGGAAATGATGAGTTCGTCCCGATAGGGCTTGAAGTCGCGCCGCAGGTGCTCGCCAAAGTTGGTCTCGGCGCTGCCATAGGGTGGCCCATAGTTGTTGGCCAGATCGAAGTGGGTGATGCCCAGATCGAACGCGGTGCGCAGCATGGCTCGTTGGGTGGCCAAGGGCGTGTTGTCGCCGAAATTGTGCCAAAGCCCAAGCGAGATGGCCGGCAGTTTGAGGCCGCTGCGCCCGCAGGTGCGGTAAGGCATGGTGTCGTAGCGGGTGGGGCTGGCGTGATAGGTCATGGTGCGATACTCGAAAGAATGGCTATGAGTTTATAACGGGGCAAGCATGACGATCTTGAGTGGCCGGCTAAGGCTCGTCGGTGTCCTGCTGCTGCTGGGCATCGGTTGGGGCAGCACCCAATCGCTGGGGAAAATGGCGGTGTCCAGCGGCCACCAGCACTTTGGGCTGATCTTTTGGCAACTGGTGATCGGTGCTGTCTTGCTGGGCGCTGTCAATGTATTGCGGCGGCGCTCTTTTGCCATCACTGCGGCCGGGCTCCGCTTTGCGGTGGTGATCGCCCTGATCGGCACCTTGATCCCGAA
>CAXNGL010000090.1:0-10303 GCA_964201515.1 Burkholderiales bacterium | reverse complement strand
TGCCGTGGGCCAGGGCATACAAAGCTTTTTGTAACGCGGAGTGGGCTCGTGAGAACATTGAAGATCTCGAAAACATTGCCGCCGCACGGTGGGGAAATGACGCAGCTGCGCTCCAGTTTGAAGCGGATCTGGTTCAGGAACTCGGTACCGAGGATGGCCGACTGGCATTCGCACAGTGGCTGCACTCGCGCCGTGAACACATGGACGTCCCGTTGAATGCCATTTCGTGCTGCATGGAGCGTTTAGGTACAGGCTCCGACTTACGGCAAAAGCTAGCGGACAGGGTTCGCGAGGAACGACGCACAACCGACAACCAATGGTATGCAGGTGAACGTGTGCGCCTGATCGCGTCGTTTGCGACTTATGAGCTATATCTGGCGCATCGCAAGGGTATTTCTGCGGAGGCTTCCATTATTCTTAGAAGCTTCACCTGATTGGGGGCTTTGCCTACTCCAATTCGACGCTCAGATTGACGCAGTTTCTGGACACGTTTATCCGCTTGCGCCTCTGCCAGACGCAGTTCGTGAGAGGAATCAGGGGTGATAGCCTTGGCCAGCGCGCTTTCCAGTTGTCGACGGCCTAAGATGTCCGTTAATTTATACGCTTTTTCCAGTAATGGATCGCTACGCAGCAGCCCATGAAGGCTTGATTGCTGCATGAACTACCGCCACCAATCCGCAAATGCAAGGTTGGAGGCGGTTTCTCGGCTTTTAGGCCGCTTCGGACAGTCCCTGCCCGCTCAAGGCCGTGGCGTCTGCCCCTCGTGCAACACCCGGCGCATGGTGGAGACGGCGGCGCACCTGACGGATCACGTCTTTCCCCGCCTGCCGGTGCGCCAGTGGGTGCTGTCGGTGCCCAAGCGACTGCGCTACTTCATGCAGCGCGACGGGCCAGTGCTCAACATGGTGCTGCGGGTTTTTCTGCGGGTCATCGCGCAGAGCCTGCAATCCAACAGCCTCGGTGCGGGGCAGGTAGACAAGGTGGCGCTGCACATCGGCGCAGTGGCGTTTATCCACCGCTTCGGCTCCAGCCTTAACGAGCATGTGCATTTTCACATCTGTGTGGTCGATGGGGTGTTTGAGGCGGTGGCGGATAGCGCCATCTTCCACCCGGCCAGCGGTATCGACGCGGATGCTGCAGCCCAGGCACAGGCCACTTTGCGCAGGCGCATCCTGCGCGCCTTTGTCGGGCGGGGCCTGCTGCAGAAGTGTGACGCCAAAGAGATGCTGGCCTACCAGAACAGTGGCTTCTCGGTGGACGCTGGCGTGTGCATCGAAGCCCACGACCGCGCTGGCCTGGAGCGGCTGCTGAGGTATTGCGCCCGCCCGCCCTTTGCCATGGAACGCTTGCGCAAGGCCGGAAGCGTTCTGGTGTACCGCTGTGCAAAACAGCGTAGCGAGCCCACCAGCGACAAGCGCGGTGCCAAGGCAGATGAGCTGACCCTTACACCGCTGGAGCTGATCGACCGCATTGCGGCCCTAGTGCCACCACCGCGCACGCACCGGCACCGCTATTTTGGTGTGCTGGCGCCGAATTCGTCACTCAGGGCAGCGGTAACGGCGCTGGCCCAGCCTGCTGCGCCGCAACCAGCCACGGTTGAAGCAGCCCAATCCGACTCGGGTGTACCTAGGCTGGCGTCGCCGGACAAGGCGGCTACACCCACACCCGAACCTGCAGCAACTCCCAACCGCCCAGCGTGCTACCTGTGGGCGGTGCTGATTGCCAGAATCTACGAAGTCTTCCCGCTGCTGTGCCCAATTTGCGGGGGGCAGATGCGCAT
The DNA here is from genome assembly GCA_964201515.1 of Burkholderiales bacterium. GTDB lineage: Bacteria > Pseudomonadota > Gammaproteobacteria > Burkholderiales > SG8-39 > CAIYPG01. The sequence continues at coordinate 8,523 of CAXNGL010000090.1, read as the reverse complement.
CATCGCCTTCATCACCCACAGCGCTGAAGTCCGCCACATCCTGAACCATATCGGGGTGGAGAGCGAACCCCCGCACATCACCCCGGCACGCGGGCCACCGCTGTGGGAAGGCTGTGACGCGCCGGTGGATGATGGTGTGCAAGGCGAGCCGGATTGGGATCTGGCGGCACAACCCGCACCCGACTACGAAGTGGACCAGCGCGTCAATTGGTAGCTGAGCAAGACGGCGGCATCAATCGCTGCGGGGAGTCGCTGCGTGCGCGCCAGCCCTAAATGCGTATAGCTTCCCGAGCTCTCGCGATTGAGCGACAAGCGAGCGCTCAATCTGCCTTGGCCGAACGTGTTTCGAAGCCCAAAACTCGTGCCATACTTGGCTTCATGCGGTTGAATTTCCTATCCGTGATCGGCCGGCTGGTGGACGAGCGCAGCATCGTGAATGCGATGGTGGCGCTGCTTGCCACGGGTGGGTCCACCAACCACCTGATCCACTGGGTGGCCGTGGCGCGCGCGGCCGGTATCGTGATCGACTGGGACGACTTCTCGGCCCTGTCCGACGTGGTGCCGCTGCTGGCCCGTGTCTACCCCAACGGCAGTGCCGACGTGAACCACTTCCAGCAGGCCGGCGGCCCGGGATTCGTGATCCGCGAATTGCTCGATGCCGGGCTCATGCATCCGGACGTGGCCACGGTGCGCTCAGACGGCATCCGCGCGTTCACCCATATTCCGCGGGCTGCTCCGGGCGACACGCGCCTGGTGTGGGATGTGGCCGGGCCGTCGGGCGACGAGGGCGTGGTGCGCGGCGCGGCGGCGCCGTTCAGCACCACCGGAGGGCTCAAGCTGCTGTGTGGCAACCTGGGCCGCAGCGTCATCAAGGTCTCCGCCGTGCCGCAGGACCGGCATGTGGTCGAGGCGCCCGCGCGAGTATTCGATTCGCAGGACGCGCTGCACCATGCGTTCACGGCCGGCGCCCTCGACCGCGACGTCGTCTGCGTGGTTCGCTGGCAGGGGCCGCGCGCCAACGGCATGCCCGAGCTGCACAAGCTCACACCGCCCCTGGCCGTGCTGCAGGGCAGGGGATTCAAGGTGGCGCTGGTGACGGACGGCCGCATGAGTGGCGCGTCGGGCAAGGTGCCGGCCGCCATCCACGTGTCGCCCGAGGCGGCGGCGGGCGGGCCGCTGGCGCGTTTGCGCGACGGCGACGTGGTGCGGCTCGACGCCGTTGCCGGCACGCTGCAGGCGCTGGTGCCGGAAGAGGAATGGGCGCGACGCGAGGCCGATGCCATGCCAGCCGAGCTGCTCGAACACAATGGGCTCGACATGGGGCGCGAGCTGTTCGCCGGCATGCGCCGCAATGCGTTGACTGCAGAAGAAGGAGCCTGTTCATGGCTGTGAACGACAAGAATGCGGCGCTGACCGCCTTGCAGGTCATGCAGGACGCGCCGGTGATACCCGTGATCGTGTTGAACGACGTGGCGCACGCGGTGCCGATGGCGCGCGCGCTGGTCGAGGGCGGCATCCGCATGCTGGAGGTCACGCTGCGCACGCCGCAGGCCCTGGCCTGCATGGAGGCCATCGCCCGTGGCGTGCCCGAGGCGGTGCTGGGGGCCGGCACCGTGCGCAGCGCCGCCGATGCCAGAGCCGCCGCGGATGCCGGAGCGCGTTTCGCGGTCAGTCCCGGTTACACCGCCGCGCTCGGCCAGGCCTGCCGCGATCTCGGCCTGCCGCTGCTACCGGGCGTGGCCACCGGCAGCGAGGTCATGGTGTGCCAGGACGACGGCTTGAGCCAGCTCAAGTTCTTTCCCGCACTGCAGGCCGGTGGGGCCGCCATGCTCAAGGCCTGGAGCGGACCGTTCGGCGAGGTGCGTTTCTGTCCGACCGGCGGCGTGACGCTGCAGAACGCCCCCGACTTCCTGGCGCTGCCCAACGTGGTGTGTGTCGGTGGCTCGTGGCTGGTGCCCGCCGACGCGCTGGCGCAGGGGGATTGGGCGCGTATCACGCAGCTGGCGCGCGAGGCGCGGGCGCTCGGCGGGTAGATGGGTAGTCGCGCGTCCAGCCGGTGCGGCATACCCGAAGGCGCCGGTTGCCGCTATGCTATCCGGACCCGCATCCACGCTCCGGCCATCGCATGGAACTGCCCACCACCGCCCCGATCCCTGCGCCCACCGCGTTGACCGCGCCGACCGCGCGCCACGACGCTTCCGGTCCAGAGGCAGCCACGCCTGCCGCTGCGGCGTTCGACACCCCGACCACGGTGAGCCTGCTGGTTTTCCCCGGCTTCTCGATGATGGCTTTCGCGTCGACGACCGAGCCGCTTCGCGCCGCGAACCTCATCTCCGGCAAGACGCTGTACCGCTTCAAGATCGTTTCTCCCGATGCCGACGACCCGATCTCCAGCAGCGGCGTGAAGCTGGCGGCCGACCACCGCGAGTTGTCGCTGCCGCCTGCCGATCTGCTGCTGGTGATCATCAGCTTCGACTTCATCGACACCCTGAAGCCGAGCATCCTGCCGCGGCTGCGCAATGCCGCGAAGGACTGCAAGGCGATCGGCGGCGTCTGCGACGGCAGCCTGCTGCTGGCACGCGCGGGCCTGCTGGAGGGTTACCGGTGCACCGGCCATTGGGGGCGCCTGCGGGAGGTGCGCGAACTGCATTCGGCCACGCTGACCACCAACGACGTCTACTGCATCGACCGCGACCGCTGGACTTGCAGCGGCGGCACGGCGGCCATGGACATGATGCTGGCATTGATCCGTGCCCAGCATGGCCAGACGCTGGCCATGAAGGTGGCGGACAACTTCATCCATGGTCGCATCCGCCTGCCGGGCGAGACGCAGCCGATGGAGGTCCGTTGGCGCTACGGGGTGAAGGACCGCCGGCTGGTCAAGGCGATCGGTTTCATGGAGCAGTCGCTCGAGACTCCGATGAAGCTCGCGGAGATCGCCGATCTCGTGGGTCTGTCCGCGCGCCAGATGCAGCGGCTGTTTTTCGCCGAACTCGGCAAGTCGCCAGAACATTTCTATGTCGACATGCGTCTACGGCTGGCGAACGAACTGCTGGAGCACACGACCGACCCCGTGCGGCACATCGCCCTGCAGTGTGGTTTTGGCGACCCCTCGCACTTCGCGCGCGCCTTCCAGGCCAGTTTCGGCTGCCGCCCGACCGATGTGCGCCGCGCCGCGGAAGCGTCGAAACACCATTCCAGCTGACGCGGTTGCGGCGCCTTTCCAAGGCGGAGATGTCCGGTGCGCCCCGGAGGAGTGGTACAGATGCTCGTCGCATTGCGCATAGTCTTTGTCCGCTTGTGTCCGTGGTCCCGCAGGAGGCTGCCCTAGCATTGACCCCGCCAAAGCAATAACGCCATGGCAGGAGATGTCGGATGGACACCTTGGTATTCGCTGCCAACAACCTGAAGTCGATCAGCGCTCGCACGATGGAGCACCTGTCGATCGTCGGGGTGGCGGTGGTTTTTGCCATCGTGTGCGGCGTGACGCTGGGGGTCTTCATCGCGCGCCGGCCGCGCCTGGCGCCCTGGGTCCTGTATGCGGGCACGGTGGTGCTGACCTTCCCGGCCATCGCGCTGTTCGGCATGCTGATCCCGCTGCTGTCCATCATCGGCCAGGGCGTGGGCTGGCTGCCGGCGGTGATCGCCGTCTACATCTACTCGATGGCGCCGATCGTGCGCAACACCTACACCGCCTTGGTCGGCATCGACCCGGCGCTGCGCGATGCGGCCATCGGCATGGGCATGAGCCCGGCCCAGCGGCTGTGGCGGGTCGAACTGCCCAACGCGCTGCCGGTGATCATGGCCGGCGTACGCATCGCGGTGGTGATGAACATCGGCATCGCAGCCATCGCTGCCTACATCGGGGCGGGCGGCCTGGGCACCTTCATCAGCCGCGGCATCACGCAGACCGACATTCGCCAACTCATCACGGGGGCGTTCTGCATCAGCCTGCTGGCGGTCATCGCCGACTACGGCCTGTATGCCCTGCAACGCTGGATGACGCCCTGCGGCCTGCGACCTGTCAACGGCTGAAGCGTCCGCATCCAGCATTTTCCCTACCGCAGCACCATGATCACACTCGAACACCTGTCGAAAAGTTATGGCGTCGCCGGGCAGCCGCCCGCCGTGGACGATGTGTCCATGACGGTGCAGGACGGCGAGATCTGCGTGCTGCTCGGTCCCTCGGGCTGCGGCAAGACGACCACGCTGCGCATGGTCAATCGGCTTACCCTGCCAAGTTCGGGCCGGGTGCTGATCGACGGCCGCGACACCACGACGGTCGACACGGTGGAACTGCGCCGGGGCATCGGCTACGTGATCCAGCAGGTCGGGCTGTTTCCCAACATGACCGTGGAGGAAAACATCTGCGTGGTTCCCAAGATGCTGAAGTGGGACCGGCAGCGCATGCGGGCGCGTGCGGCAGAACTGCTGTCGATGGTCGGGCTGGATCCGGGCGAATACCTGCACCGTTTTCCCAATCAGCTGTCGGGCGGGCAGCTGCAACGGGTCGGTGTGACACGCGCGCTGGCCGCCGACCCGCCCGTGATGCTGATGGACGAGCCTTTCGGCGCCATCGACCCCATCAACCGTGAAGTCATCCAGGACCAGTTCCTGGCCATGCAGCGCAAGCTGCGCAAGACCATCCTGCTGGTGAGCCACGACATCGACGAGGCCGTGAAGATGGCGGACCGTATCGCCATCTTCCGCGCCGGGCGGCTGGAGCAGGTGGGCACGCCCGACGAAATTCTGACCCACCCCGCGAATGCCTTCGTGGCCGATTTCCTGGGCGGCGACCGGACGCTCAAGCGCCTGCGTCGCACCCGTGTCGCGCAGGTGGCATCGCCGCTGGCGTTCGGCAGCGACCATGTGACGGACGTAGTGCTGGACGGCGTCAGCGGCCAGGTCCGGGTCGACGCGGCGGGCCGGATCGCGCAGGTGAGCGTGCAGGGCCGCGACCTGGGCGCATCCAGCGTGCGCATGGAAGACGACCTGCGCGTGGTGGTCTCCGAACTGTTGCGACTCGCGGTTTCGTGGTTGCCCTGCGTGGATGCCCAGGGCATGGCCTGCGGCCTGATCAGCCAGAGCGCGATCAGCCGTCATCTGAATGGCACGCCGTCCCCGGCGCCACTTCCCGTAGGCGAGATGCGCCATGCCGCCGAAGCCTGATCCGATGCGCAGGCGCGGCGTGATCGCCGTGGCGCTGCTGGTAGCCATCGCGGCACTGCCGGTGGCCGCGCAGGCGACCGATTTCGGCAGGCAACTCATGAGTTACCGTTCCGATGTGCAGTATCTGCTGGTGCAGCACATGCACATCGTGGGCCTGGCGGCGTTGTTCTCGATCGGTGCCGGCGTGCCGATCGGCATCATCCTGTCGCGCCGCCCGATGCGGCGTTACGCCGAGGCCGTCATGCAGGTGCTCAACATCGGCACCACGGTTCCGACGCTTGCCAAACTGGCGATCGCCATGCTTTTCTTCGGCTTGGGAACACGCTCGGCCGTGATCGGGCTCACGCTGGCGACGCTGATGCCGATCGTGCGCAACACTTACGCGGGAATGGTGGACGTTTCCGCTCCGCTGCTCGATGCGGCGCGCGGCATGGGCATGCGCCATGGCCAGATCCTGTGGCGTGTCGAGCTTCCGAACGCGCTCAACGTGATCGTTTCGGGCATCCGCACGTCGGTCACCTATGCCACCGGAGCCGCGGCGCTGGCCTTCCTCATCGGCGGCGGCGGACTGGGTGAACTGATCTTCACGGGCATCGACACCAACGAGCCCGCCATGATGCTCGCCGGGGCTTTCACCACCTGTGCGCTGGCTGCGCTGGTGGACCTGTTCCTGTACCAGATCCAGTATTGGCTGATTCCGCGCGGCGTCAATCCGTTCCGTCCGCTGCGCAACTGATGCCGCTCGGCCCACCGCGTGTCCCATTCCACCGCCCTTCCTTCATCCATTCGTTTGTCCATCCACCCAGGAGAATCTCCATGAAACGTAGAACGCTGCTCAACACACTGGTCGGGCTTTCCGCTGCAGCAGGCATGCTGTCGGCACATGCCCAGAATACCGTCGTCGTCGGTGGCAAGGCGTTCACCGAACAGGTGCTCATGACCGAGATGACGGTGCAACTGCTCGAGGCCAAGGGCTTCAAGCCGGACCGCAAGGCAGGCATGGGCACGGTGGCACTGCGCTCGGCGCAGGAGAACGGCCAGATCGACGTGTACTGGGAGTACACCGGCACGTCGTTGATCACGTTCAACAAGGTGACCGACAAGCTCAATGCAGCCGACACCTACAAGCGCGTCAAGGACATGGATGCCGCCAAGGGACTGGTCTGGCTCAACCCGTCGGCTGCCAACAACACCTATGCCCTGTCGATGCGCAAGGACGATGCGGCCAAGCGTGGCATCACCTCCATCTCCGACCTGTCGAAGGCCGTCAAGGCAGACAGCAAGATGAGTTTTGCGAGCAACTCCGAGTTCTACGCGCGGCCCGATGGCCTGAAGCCGATGCAGGACGCGTACGGTTTCGAGTTCACGCGGGAGAACATCAAGCGCATGGACTCCGGCCTGACGTTCCAGGCCCTGCGGGACAACCAGGTCGACGTGGCGCTCGTCACCTCCACCGACGGCCGCAATGCGGCATTCAACTTCACGGTGCTGAAGGACGACAAGGGATTCTTCCCGGTCTATGCGCTCACGCCGGTGGTGCGCAAGGCGGTGCTGGACAAGAACCCCAAGCTCGCCGATGCGCTGAATGCACTGTCCGCCAAGTTGTCCGACCCGATCATGGTGCGCCTCAACGGCTCGATCGATGTCGAGAAGAAATCGGTCGAGGACGTGGCGCGCACCTTCCTCAAGGAACAGGGCCTGATCTAGGCCACACGACGACATACAACAGGGAGTATGAATGACCGAAGAACATGTGGTGGAACGTCCGCTTCCCACTTTGGGCGGCGACGATGCCGGCGGAATGTGGCTGTCCGACACCGAGCCGTCGTTCATCGACACCGGTGTACTGCGGCGGGGCCGGCTGGAACGCCTGCGCGCCTGGATGGCGAAGGCCGAATACGGTGCGGTGTTGCTGTTCGACCCCTACAACCAGCGCTACGCCACCGGTTCGCGCAACATGTTCGGCTACTTCCTGCGCAATTCCACGCGCTACTTCTTCGTACCCACATCCGGTCCGATCGTCCTGTTCGAGTATCCGCAGAGTTACCACGTGACCATGAAGCTCGACACGGTCGATGAGGCACGTCCGTCCAAGCTGGTGTGGTCATCGGTTTCGGGCCGTGACAGCGAAACCGTCCGGCCGTTCGCCGACGAGATCGCGGAACTGCTGCGGCAGCACGGGGGCGGCTCCATGAAGATCGGGCTCGACCGCTGCAGCCACCTGCATGCGGTTGCGCTCAAGGCCGCGGGATGCGACGTGACGGACTGTCAGGGCGAGATCCTGGCGGTGCGCGCCGTCAAGACACCGGAAGAGGTCAAATGCCTGCAGGCCAGCATGGCGGGCTCGGAGGCGGCGATTTCCGCCGTGCGCGAGGCCATCCGTCCGGGCGTGAGCGAGAACGAACTGTTCGCGGCCATGTACCACGAGGTGATCCGCCAGGGTGGCGAGTTCATCGAGACGCGCCTGCTCAGCTCGGGTCCGCGCACCAACCCCTGGTTCAACGAGGCGTCGGGGCGCCGGTTGCGCCCGGGCGAATTGGTGGCGGTGGATACGGACACCATCGGCTGCTACGGGTATTACTCGGATTTCTCGCGCACCTTCCGCTGCGGCCCGGGCCGCCCCACGGCCTACCAGAAGATGCTCTACACGATGGCGCACGACCAGGTGCAGCACAACCTGCAGCTGATCAGGCCGGGCATGGCGTTCCGCGAGATCGCCGAGCGCGCGTGGACCATACCCCAGCGGTTCGTGGACCAGCGCTACACCTCGGTCATGCACGGCGTGGGCATGCACGGCGAGACGCCGTTCATCGCGCATGCCATCGATTTCCAGACCTACGGCCGCGACGGCACCCTGGAGCCCGGCATGGTGGTGAGCGTGGAGAGCTACATCGGCGAGAAGGGCGGCGCGGAAGGCGTCAAGCTCGAGGAGGAAGCGCTCGTCACGCCGACCGGTTTCCAGCTGATCTCGAAATTTCCCTTCGAGGAGGATCTCCTGGGGCACGAATACTGACACGGGGCGACGGCTCCCGGCACGCACACGCATCTTCGCTTCAAGACGCATAGGAGTTCCCATGCAGACCACGACCGAATCCCTCAAGTGGATCAATACCGACCGCTATCCGATCGACGATCTCGGCTCGGAAAAGCTCCGCGCCACCATCGCCGATACACGCGCCCAGCTCGCCGCAAACGGCTGCGCCGTTGTCAAACGAACTAAAGTTGATGCGTTTGTCCTAGTAAAGTTGTTTCTTTTGTTGCCTCACGCTGGTGCGATAGAAGAAAAGCCTTTTAAAACAATGACTTAACATTTAATTGAAGTAAAGTTGTTATCTTCTGTGGGAAACAAGCCGA
>CAXNGL010000089.1:0-10334 GCA_964201515.1 Burkholderiales bacterium | reverse complement strand
TGTGCGCGCCCTTGGCGTCGTCCCACTGCCATTCGCGCTCCTGCGGCCGATCGAGGATGCCGTCGCGGATCAGCACGAGGTTGCACGAGCGCACCTCGCCCACGTAGCCCTCGGCGATGAGGTGCTTCATGGTGAGGATGGAAGGCTCCACGCGCGCCTGCAGCCCGACCACGCGCGCAACACCTTTTGCCTTCGCGCGCGCCTCCATTTCCTCGGCCTGTGCCGTGGTCTGGCCGAGCGGCCACTCGGTGTAGACGTGCTTGCCCGCGTCGATGGCGGCCATGGTGTGCTCATAGTGCGAGGGCACGCGCAGCACCACCGCCACGGCGTCGATGTCCGGATGCGCGAGCATGGCGCGGTAATCGTGGAAGGCGAGCCGCGCGCCATACTTGCGCGCCGATTCCTCGGCGCTTTCCTTCTTGGTGGTGCAGACGGCGGTCAGCTCGAAGTCGGGCGCAGCGGGCGCGGCGGGCAGGTGCGAGCGCGATGCCCAGCCGACGTGGATGTTGGCACCGATGATGCCGAGGCGAATTTTCTTTGCAGCCATGAGATTTCTCCTTTGTGAGTACCGAACAAGACGAGGGGAAACAGTCCCTCGCGCTCCCCAATATCAGGGCATGCTTAGAGCGGGATTCCGGTGCGCTTCTTCGGCCGCCCGGGACCCCGGTGGCGGCGCGCCGCAGCGGTAACTTCGTACCCTGCCATCGGCTGTGTTGCAGCCGCAACGAACGGATTGCGGATATTCACGCCACCAATGGTGGCGCCACCCTGCAGGTCTTCCGTCAACAAGGTTTCGCAACCCTGCGCTTGCGCCGCAGCAACGATCAGGCTGTCCCACCAGCCGAGCTTCCAGTCGCGCTCGATGTCGCGCGCCTGTCGCAGCAAGGCGGCATCCACAGGCTGCGGCCGCCAGGCAAGCAATGCCTTGACGTCTTCCCAGGCCTCGGCGGGCGGCAGGCCGGGCTTGAGCTTGCGCGTGACGTTGACGTAGTACTCCGAAAGTACCTGGGTGCTGGTCCGCCCGAGGCGCTCGCGCCAGAGCCATGCGAGCCATTCTGATGCAATCGGTTGCTTTGCCGGTTCGGCCGCATCGCGCGCGTACAGGAGAATATTGGTATCAACGAAGACCGGAGCGCTCATGCGCCGCCTCCCGCGATGGGTAGGCCTCGCCGCGCCGCTTGAGACGAACGGGCGATCGCGCAAGGAAGCGGCGCATCGATTCCTCGTACTCCGCGGCCTCGCGCATGTGCTGGGACAACAACTCTCCCACGAAGCGGGAAAGGCTCAGGTTGCGCGCGGCCGCATGCTGGCGCGCCCACGCGGCTGTTTCCGTGTCCACGGTGATGGTGATGTTCTTCATCGCTGCCCCGTCTCGTCGTCATGCAACACAATTATCACACGAAACCAGTGTAATTGATTCCTGCGCGCTCAGAACCCCAGCAGCTTCATGATCTGGTCGATGCGCGGCTTGGGCACCAGCTTGGGGGCCTCGTATTGTTTCGGCAGCTTGCTCGTGTCGTACATGGAAAACCCGCCCGGGTCGCGATTGAACACTTCGCTGCCCTCGGGGGTCATGATGTAGTTGGCGAAGAGGCGCGCCGCATTCGGGTGCTTCACTTTCGAGCGGTTAACCAGCGTGACCTGGATCTCCGAGCCCGTGGTGTGCGAGGGGAACATGATGTCGATGGGCGCGCCCTTGTCCTTGGTGGCCGCCACGATGGACATAACGTTCGGCAGGTGCAGGCTGCCCTCACCCGCGCCCAGGGCCTGCGTCGCCGCCACCGCGCTGCCGCTGTAGAGTCGCGGCGCGCCTGCGCTGATCTGCTTGAAGAAACCCTCGCCGTACTTGTCGAGCAGGAGGCTCCAGCCCTCGAGCAGCCCCGCCGGGTCGGAGATCATCACCTGCCCCTTCCACTTCGGATCGAGGATGTCCGGCCAGTCCTTGGGCACGTCGCCCGCCTTCACCTTGCTGGTGTTGTAGGCGATGCCGTGGATGTAGATCGCAACCACCGCCACCGGCCCCTTGTTGAAGCGCGCCGGGAATTCGCCGCTCGTGATCACCGGCAGGCCGGCCTCGGATATGGATTCGATCCAACCCTTCTTGATGCCTTCGAGCGCATACGGCGCGGCCACCGTGCCCGCGTTGAGGAAGAGGTCCGCGGGGAAACTGCCCGCCTCGGCCTCGGCGCCGAAGCGCTGCATCAGCTGCGGGTAGGCCATGCGCGTGAAGCTCGTCTTGATTCCGTATTTGGCGCTGAAGGCATCGGCCACGCGCTTGGCCACGTTCTCCGGCGGCGCGGAATAGAACACCACCTCGCCCTCGGCGCGCGCCGCCTTGATCAGGGCATCGAGGCTCTGCGCACCCGCGCCCTGCGCGAAAAGCGCCGGCGCATGGGCGAGGCCCGCCGCCACGAGCAGCGCGAGGGCCGCGCGGCGCAGACCATCATTGATATCACGAATAAGAACAGGTGCCCGCCATACCTTGCTCCTTGCATTAAATATTATCACTTCCACCCTCCCCATATGATTGACCGCCGGCCATCGCCGCTCCCACGGCAATGCCGGGTGATTATCTACACAATCAGGGAAAGCTGCCGGGCGTTTCGTGCGTCCGGCGATGCTCCAGCCCCCCAAGCGGCGATCACGGGCAAATCGATTCGGCCCGCGACGCTTTCTTGTTGCCTGGCCATGCGATCCCGCCCGATGATTTCTTGTCAATCCGTTCGGTTCGGCCTAACCTTTCTCCGCGCGAGCGCTTGCTGCATTGTGTTTCACAATCGCCAGTGCAACAGGAGAAAACATGCATCTTCAGGGAGCCAGCATTTCGTTCGCTCACCCCGTACGACCCGGTGCCCTGCACGCCCGCAGTGGTCGCCAAATTCCGGGAGCGCTGGAGTAACCTGTTCAAACCCAAGTAGGCCGCGCACCGGCGTAGTTGCCCGTCCAGCGCGGCCGCTCATCAGCGAGGAGAATCGAACATGCTCGATTGCATCATCAAAGGCGGGACCGTCATTGACGGCACGGGGGCGCCGGGCGTGCGCGCGGACGTCGGCATCCAGGCCGGCCGCATCACATCCATCGGCACCATCACCGAAGCCGCGCGGCGCACGGTCGACGCCACGGGCCTCGCGGTCGCGCCCGGTTTCATCGACGTGCACACGCACTACGACGCGCAGATCATGTGGGATCCGGCGCTCGCGCCCTCCTGCCTGCATGGCGTGACCACCGTCATCGGCGGCAACTGCGGCTTTACCATCGCCCCGGTCAACGACGCCAGCGTGGATTACGTGACGCGCATGCTCGCCTGCGTGGAGGGCATGCCGGTGGAATCGCTGCAGGCGGCTCTCAAGTTCGACTGGCACACCTACGGCGAATGGCTCGACAAGCTCGAAGGCCGCATGGGCCTGAACGCCGGCTTCATGGTCGGGCATTCCACCATCCGCCGGCTGGTGATGGGGGATGACTGGAAGCGTCCGGCCACGGATGCCGAGATCGACGCGATGGCGGCAGCCGTCGACGATGCAGTGAAAGCCGGTGCGCTCGGATTCTCGTCGTCCTGGGGCGGCGCGCATGGCGACCATCTCGGGAGCCCGGTGCCCTCGCGATTCTCCGAGGCCAAGGAGCTGGTCCGGCTGGCTGGCGTGCTCAAGGCCTACCCGGGCACGCGGCTCGAATTCATCCCGCCCACCACATCTTCCAACATCGCCCCTGCGGCGGTGAAGGTCATGGCAGACATGTCGGCCGCGGCCGGCTGCTCGCTCAACTGGAACGTGCTCGCCGTCGGGCTTGCCGGCACCGCGGACGACATCTGGGCGCGCATGTCGTCCTATGACGAGGCGGCCAAGCACGGCGGCACGGTGGTGGCGCTGGCGCTGCCCATCCCGTTGCAGCTTCGCATCAATCTCCTCACTACGGTGATCTTCAATTCGATTCCGCTGTTCCAGAAAGTCATGGCCTTCCCCGGAGCCGAGCGGCTGCGCGCGCTCACCGACCCGGCAACGCGCACCGCGATCCGCAAGGAAATCGCCGACGGCGGCCACACCGAACGGCTGACCATGAACTTCACCAACATGTTCGTCGAGAGCGTGACCGCGCCCTCGCTCAAGGCATGCGAAGGCCGCCGCCTGGGCGACCTCGCCACCGAGCGCGGCTGCACCTCGCTCGACGTGTTCCTCGACATCGCCGTGGCCGACGACCTGAAGACCTGGTTCGTCACCCCGCCCGGCGGCGACGACGAGGCCTCCTGGAAACTGCGCGCCCAGGTGTGGAACGACCCGCGCGTCATCGTCGGCGCATCGGATGCCGGTGCGCACCTGGATTCATCGACCAGCTTCGCCTACTTCACCGACTTCATCGGACCCATCGTGCGCGACCGCAAGCTGATCAGCCTGGAGTCCGCCGTGCACAAGATCTCCGACGTGCCGGCGCGCTTCTATGGCCTGAAAGACCGCGGCCGGATTGCCGCGGGCTACTGCGCCGACATCGTGGTCTTCGACCCGGCCACGGTACACACCGGCAAGACCGTCATCCGCAACGACCTCCCCGGGAATCAATCACGCATCTTCGCCGAATCCTTCGGGGTAGAGCGCGTGATGGTCGGCGGCGAAGACGTCGTGGTGAAGGGCAAAACGACGGGCACGCTGACCGGCCAGCTGCTGCGCTCCGGCCGCGACACGCAGTAGTTCCGCAAGCGCGCCTTGGGGAAACACCCGCGCACCCCGCATCAAGCCCATGGCCAACCCTCCCGTTGCGTTTCCCGTAGATGACCGATGCGTCGCCGATCAAAGATCCAGCTTGATCCCCGCCGACTTGATGACCTTCTCGTACTTGGCGAGGTCGGAGCGGATCAGCGCTGAGAAACGCTCGGGCGTGTTGACGAAGGGGTCGGCGCCCTGGCCGGAGAGCTTGTCCTTCATGTCGGGGGCGACCACGATCCTGCCGATCTCCGCCGACAGCTTGTCGAGCACGTCCCGGGGCGTGCCCGCGGGCGCGAGGACGCCGTACCAGAAGCGCATGTCGAAGCCCGGCAACCCCGCCTCGGTGAAGGTGGGCACCTGCGGCAGCACCGGCGAGCGGGTTTCGCCGGAAATGGCGATGGCCTTGAGCTTGCCCGTGTTGATGAAGGAGAGCACCGAGATCGGCGCGCTGAAATACATGTTCACCTGGCCGCCCACGAGGTCGATCACCGCCGGGCCCGAGCCCTTGTACGGCACGTGCACCATCTTGATCCCGGCCATCTGGCTGAGCAGCTCGGGCGCCATGTGCGTGGGCCCACCGGCGCTCGCGGTGGCGTAGGTGACCATGCCGGGCTTGGACTTGGCATGGGCAATGAATTCCTTCAGGTTGCCTGCCGGCACCGACGGATGCACCACCTGCACCAGCTCGCTGCTGGCGATGGTGGCCACCGGCGCGAAATCCTTCACCGTGTCATAGGGCAGGTTGTTCACAAGAAGGCCGTTCAGCACATGCGTGGTGGAGATGAGGAGCAGCGTGTAGCCGTCGGGCTTGGACTTGGCCATGGCATCCGAGCCGATGACGGTGTTGCCGCCCGGGCGCGGATCGACGATCACGGTTTGTCCCCAGGCCTCGGTGAGCTTGGGGCCGATCATGCGGGCGATGGTGTCCGGGCTGCTGCCCGCGGCATACGGCGTGATGAGACGAATCGACCGGTTGGGCCAGGCCTGCTGCGCAAGGCTTGCGCCGGCGGTTGCGACTAGCGTGGCGGCCACCAGCGCGCGGACCAGCAAGCGGGACGGGACAACGAATGATTTCATGCGATTTCCTCCTCGGTTCAACAGCAGGCGACCCAGCGGGTGATCATATTGAGCATGGGGCGGTACGTCAACGAAAGGCGCACATCGGAGCCCTGCATAACGCACGACGTTCAGCCGAACAATCGTTGCAGCAGTTCGTCGCGCTCGATCCGCAGGTGTGCCGCAACGTCCCCGAGGATGGCAGACAAGGTGCCTACCTTCAGCGGGTCATGTGCGGGAACGGTGACATGGTGCTGGGTCGGCAATGCGGTAGTGAGCCGGATGTGACTGCCGGTCTGGCGGGTAATCCGGTAGCCGGACTATGCGAGCGCCTTGGCAAGTTCGGCACCCGAGAGATCTCGCGGCAGCTTCACGCTGCGATGACTTCGTCCCGGACAGAATGCAGTCGGATCAGCTTCGGTTGCGTGCCCTCATCAAAGTGACAGCGCACGGCATCGCGCACGCGCGCATGAAGCTCTATTATGGATTCCGTGTTAGTGAAGATTGACTCTCTCACTGCTCGGGCGGAAAACTCGCCTTCGGGGGATTGTTCGACGATGAAAATGATCTCGCTCATGTCGAAAATTGTAGCCCAAGCGGGAGTTCATCACCCGACCACCCAATCCTTCTACCGATCTGGGATTGCGCTCTGATCACAACCCTCTCCGCGGCGGCATCCTCCCCCCGCTCCGCGATCACCGTGCAGCCGCTCGCGCGAAGCGCGGCGTCCACGCGGCTTACCGGCAGCGGCACGGCGCATCCACGCCGACAGCGCGAGCGCCGGTTTCACGGCTCCACGCAGCCACAGCCTGCTCGCCAGCAAAAAAGACGATCGAGGGGCTTGCCGTCGCGCAGGGCAACAGCGTGAAAGCCCTTCCGCGGACCGCTGACGTCGATGCCGGCCACAATCGTCGCCGGATCAGGCCGCGTCGTCGATTGCAGTAAAGTTCGCCGACGCATTCATGGATTGGACTCGAACGCAATGGCCACAACCCCTGCCGGCGGCAAGGCACTGCTCCTGATCGACATCAACGTCCTTGGCATCGGCTCGATGCACGAGTACGAATACAAGGGCTGGATGCACGCCGGGCGGGAGACGGGCGCCATCCACGGCGCGTTCACCAAGCTCTCTAAGCTAGTGAACGCGCATGGCGACAAGGTTCCCGTTGTGCTGTGGGATGACCGGTGCCGATGGCGCGAGGAAATCCTGCCCCAGTACAAGCGCCACCGCTGGGACACGCCCGAGCAGCAGGCCTTCCTCGAGAGCTACCTGTTCCAGGCGGAGCTGATCCGCGCGCAGTTGCTGCATCTCGGAATCCCGCAGCTGTTCTGCCCGAATTTCGAAGCCGATGACCTGGTCGGGCAGATCTGCAGGAATCTCGACGCAGACTGGCACATCACCCTCGCGACCACCGACACCGACTGGTACCAGGCGGTTGGACCCAACGTGGTGTGGCAATCGACGCGCACCGGCCAGGTGGTCACCGAGGCGGACCTCGGCGACACGAGCCTCGTCAAGGACGGCCCGTTCGTATCCACCGATCACTTCATCCAGGCCAAGGCATTGGCGGGCGACCCATCCGACGGTATTCCCGGGGTGAAAGGCGTCGGGCTCAAGACGGCGGCCAAGATCATCAAGGAACACGGCACCATCGAAGCGCTATGGGCGAAGCACGACGCGAGCGAACCGCTGAAAGGCGTTGTCCTGCAGCGCACGGCCGGCCCGGAATATCGGGACACCTATTACCGCAACCTGAAACTCGTCGACTGGCGCCTCGCGCCACCGCTCGATCGAAACTTCCGGCTCGAATTCGACGCCCCCAACACCGATGCGCTGAACGCGACGTCCGCGCAGTGGGGGCTGGAAGACACGCTGGAACCCTGGCAGCGCCATGCCCTGCCGCGCGAGCTCGCGCTGTCGGCGTTGCAGGAAATCCGCGAGGTGCTGGAGGCGGCATCCTCCAGCACTTGACGGGGTTTCCTGCGTCACAGGATGCTTGGCGGGTCAGGCGCCGACGGATATCGGAGACGCAAGGGTGATTTACTACTGGTACGTTCCCGAGGAGCGCATCTACCCTATTTACGCTTATGCGAAGAATGTGCAGGAAGACCTTACCCGCGACCAGGTCAAAATACTCGCAGAACTCATGAAGGACATCATCAATGGATAAGAAACACTCCGATCAACTGATCAAAGGCGTGCGCGAGATGAAACGCCATATGGTCGGCAAGACTGTGCGCGGGTCAAAGACCACCGTGGTCTCAACACCGGACGTGCGCATGATCCGGGAATCCGCGCAGATCAGCCAAAGCCAGTTCGCCAAGCTCATCGGCGTGAACCTGCGCACGCTGCAAAACTGGGAGCAGCACCGCACCAAGCCCACCGGCCCGGCCAAGGCGTTGTTGAAGATCGTCGCTTCGGACCCCCGCGCAATCGAGGCGCTGCACGAATAAGCAGGATCAGTTCAGATTTTCCGTCGGCGTTAATGCCGAAATGTGGTACTGACCCCTGCGTCGCGCAACGATGTGCCCCGTGCCTCGGCTTGCTTAGCGCCCATCGCCTTTCAGCGCTGGCGAATCAGGAACCATTTTCAGGAATTTCTTGAAGTCAGCTCGCTTTCCCCTGGCAGCTTCGGCCTTGAGGTAGTCAAGCGTCAACACCGATGCCATCTTTTCAGCAGCGGCACTGGCGATGAATTGGTTCACCGAAATTTCGTCGCGCTCGGCGAGTTCCTTGATTTTCTGGTGCACGGAATTCGGCAGGCGAATGGTCAACGCGCTCATGGCTTTCCCCTTAACAGGTTCAACAGATCAGCAGGCGCAATCACCTGCACGTTCAATTCTTCTACGCGGCGAAAGTCCTTGGCGTTATGCGTCACGATGTATTCGCAGCCGGATGAGACGGCACATTCCACAATCATGTCGTCGTCGGGATCGCGCGAAAACGGCCTCCACAAAAAATGCACCTCTTGTAAATGCGCGATGGACGCGAGATATCGCAAGAATGCCCGGGCGTCCTCAGCTGTCGCGCCCGGCGGCAAGTTTTCCGGCCTTGTCATGACCGCCTGCCATTTGGTATAGAGCGGAACGGTCAATGCGATCTCGATTTCCGGAGTCGGCAACATGGACACAAGCTTGAAGCTGGCGCCATTGCGCGAACGCGCCGCGGCAACCAGAACCGAGGTGTCGAGGGTTATTCGCATGGTATCGCCAGTATAACCACTATTTTGCAATTCGACTGGGCACATCAGGGCTGCATCCACTACCGCGTGGTGGACGAGTACGGCGGAGACACGCTGACCGGCGCCCCCGAGCGCACCTCCGACAAGCCGCTCAGCCTCGGCGAGCTTTACGATTTCTTCGTCGCGGCATGGCCGTTCATGGACGTGCTGGAAATGAACTACGAGCGCGACCTCGAGGGAATGCTGGGTTTCTTCAGCGGAGACTCCGCCTTCTACGGGGAGTTCGACGCGCTGATGCGCACCGCACAGGCAGCAGACATTGCCGGGCCGGGCACCAATGGCATATTATGCCAATCTCCACTGAACCATGCGAGACGCCCATGCCAACCCGTAATGTCGTCCTCACTGACCACCAGGCGCAGCTCGTCGAAAAGCTCGTGTCCACCGGACGCTACCAGAACGCAAGCGAAGTGCTGCGCGAAGGGCTGCGCCTGATCGAGGATCGCGAAGCGCAGGACAATGCCCGACTCCACGCGCTGCGCGAGGCCGCGCGCGTCGGGACAGGCGACATCGACGCCGGGCGCTTTCGCAGCTTCGATTCGCCCGCCGCGCTCAGCCGTCGTTTGGCCGCAATTGCCGACAACACGATCGGCCAGAAGCCGGCGACACGCGCGAAATGAGTGCCGGGTAGATGATGGGAGGGTCGGGCTGGACGATTCGCCTCACCGCTGCCGCCGAGGCCGACTTCGAGGAAATCCTGCACTGGACCGTGGACCAATTCGGCGAAGCGCAAGCGCGCAGCTACGCCGAAACGGTTTCGGCGACACTCAACGAACTAGCAGGCGGCCCGGCCGTCCTGGGCGCGAAAAAGCGGGACGACATCCTCAAGGGGATTTTCACGCTTCACGTCGCCCGAAAGGGCCGCAAGGGGCGTCATTTCGTGATGTTCCGCGTCAGGCGTGTTCCGGGCCATAACGTGATCGAGGTCTTGCGCCTCCTTCATGACGCCATGGATCTGCCGCGCCACCTGCCCCCGGGCGATGAAAGCACGTAGCCCTCAATTGGCGAGCATGCGCTCGGAAAAACCCGAAACTGCTCGTCGAGGCGATCCACCCAGTGGTCTGCAGCGCACCGCCGGCCCGGAATTCCGGGACACCTTCATGCCTGGACAGCCGACAGGTTTGACCGATATGTCGAAATTTATGGATTTTCCCGACATATTGTGATCTAGTGTCGGTCGCGTCGACACATCTTGAAAACATGTCGTAAAAGCAGGTTGAAATCGACATATAAGGTTGAAATCGACAGATGGCCTTTGACCCCGCCAAACCGTATAACGCCCTGCCCGCGCTCCCCCCGAAAGCGGACATCGAAACCCGGGCCATCCTCAAGGCCTGCA
>CAXNGL010000088.1:0-10373 GCA_964201515.1 Burkholderiales bacterium | reverse complement strand
AGGCGAGGGCATTGTCGATGAGGTTGGCCAGCAACTCCCGCATCAACAGGCCATCGCCGGAAACCCAGGCGTCTTCGAGTTCGAATCCCAGATCGATGTTCTTGGCCAGTGCGCGCGGCAGCCACTCCTGAACGGCGCGACTGCCGATGTCATGCAAATTGATCGGGGTGGAGGCGGGCAGGGCTGCCATGTCGGGTTCGGCGCGAGCCAGCGTGAGGAGCTGGTTCACGAGGCGAACGGTGCGGTCGGTTTCGCCCGCAATCATGTCAAGGAGGCTGCGCATTTCGGCAGAACTGGGCTGGCGTCGCGCCAGTTCGGCGTGCATTTTCAGACCGGAAAGCGGCGTACGCAATTGGTGCGCGGCATTGGAGATGAAGCGTTGCTGGCGGTCGATGGCCGATTTCAGCTGCCCGAGAAGTCTGTTCAATGCGGTGACGATAGGCGCCACCTCCGTCGGCTTGTCGCCTTCGGTGACATCGCGAAGGTCTTTCGGCGAGCGGGCTGCGATTTCATCCCGCAATGCCTCGAGCGGGGCAAGCCCGCGACCCACGCCGTACCAAAGCAACGCGACTGCCGCGAGCGCGACAAACAGCTCGGACACGATTGCGCCAATGAGCATTTCCTGGACCATCAAGTCGCGCTTGCCGTAGGTTTCGGCGACCTGCACGATCGTCTGGCCGAGGGGGTGCGCGATGCTGAGGGCGACAATCCTGACTCGCTCGCCATCGACACTGGCGTTGAAGAACAGGCGCCCGTCGGGCGGCAGTTTCGGCGCATCCGGCAGTGCCGCGGTTCCGGCGATCAATTCGCCTTTCGGGCCACGAACCTGCACGAACACCCGGTCTTGCGCATCGATGCGCAGCACATCCAGCGCCTGATCGGAAAGATCGACGGCAATGCTCGATTCCGTCTGTCGAACATGCGTCGCGATTGCCAGTGCCGGATCGAGGAGGGCGCTGTCATAGGCATGATTGGCGGAGCCAAGGGCAAGAAAATAGGCAGGCGCGGTACTGGCGAGGATCAGCGCGGCCAGCGGCCATACCAGCCAACCGGTCAGCAGCCTCTTCAGGCTCCGTTGCGGCTTGCGCGTCAGGGATCCGGTCAAATCGCCGCCGGTCCCCTCAGGGTCTTGCATCTGGATCCTCGAAGATGTAACCGAATCCCCGCACGGTTCTGATCTTGAGTCCTGCACTTTGAAGTTTCGCGCGCAACCGGGATACGTAAACCTCAAAGGCATTGTAGGTCAGTGAGTCGTCCCAGCTGCACAAGGCCTGCAGCATTTGTTCCTTGCTGACGACTTGTCCGGCATGTGCGAGCAGGTACTCGAGAACCCCCCACTCGCGTGGCGTCAGCTCCAACGCTTGCCCATCGACATCGGCACGTCGGGCTACGGTGTCGATCTGGAGCGCCCCATAACGCATCCGCGGGGAGCGCACTGACTGGCTGCGGCGGATCAGGGCGCGGATCCTCGCCTCCAGTTCCGGCAGCGAGAAGGGTTTTGTGACGTAATCGTCGGCGCCCAAATCGAGTCCTTTGACATGGTCACTTTCGAGGTCTCGAGCCGTCAGGAGCAGGATGCTGCCCGTGGGATTGCGCTTTCTCAGCGCTCGCAAGACCTCAAAACCATCCATTCCGGGAAGGCCGACATCCAGCACGATCAGGTCGTAATGCTCTTCTGCGCAGGCCCGCAGGGCCAGTTCCCCATTGGGTGCATGGTCAACCGCGTATCCTGACTGCCGCAGGGTTCGTTGCAGTCCGTCCGCCAATGCCGTGTCGTCTTCGACGATGAGAACCCTCATGCAACACCCTGATTGTTGTTGTAAGTAAAGGATATCACCGGAAATTTCCTGAACCCTCATGGATTGCGGCCTGACTTCCGGGGTGGGTGACGTGCTGCGACTGGGGATAGGCGTGAGTACTCTGATTTATAGGGCCAGTGTAGAGGGTGAGGCTTGCAAATCGCTGAATACCACAGTGATGAATTCAATCGGCGCCTCACGTCAGGATTCAGCACATCATGAAATGGCAGGGTCGCCGCATCTCGGCGAAAGCTGCGGCCGGTGATCCGGACAATGCCGCAAAAGCCTGATAAAATAAAACCTTAGCAGGGATTTTGTTACCACTACGCGATGTGCTGGCCAGCTCGCTGCGCCACGGCAAGTGTCCCGGCGGCAGGTTTCGGGCTGCCGCCCCAAGTAGTGCCCTGTGGCGAGAAGGACAGCTGGATCAACTCTGACGGCTTGCTGCAGATGGCAAGTCGTCGACCAACTTTAAAAAATGACTGGAGATTTGAATGGCTGTAGAAAGGACTTTGTCCATCATCAAACCGGATGCCGTCGCAAAAAACGTGATCGGGCAGATTTATTCCCGATTCGAAAGCGCAGGGTTGCGCATTATTGCGAGCCGGATGTTCCAGCTGTCCGAGGCTGAAGCGCAGCAGTTCTATGGCGTGCACAAGGATCGGCCGTTCTTCAAGGACTTGGTGAAATTCATGGTGTCTGGCCCGATCGTGGTGCAGGCTCTGGAAGGGGAGAATGCCATTGCGAAGAATCGCGAATTGATGGGCGCGACGGATCCCAAGAAAGCCGACAAAGGGACGATACGCGCGGATTTTGCCGACAGCATCGATGCCAATGCGGTGCATGGGTCCGATGCGCCTGAAACCGCGAGGGCGGAAATCGCCTTTTTCTTTTCAACACTGGACCTGCACGCGCGCTAAGCGCTGACCGATCAATGCCCGTCAATCTTCTCGACCTTGATGCCCAGGGGCTTGCCGGTTTCTTTGCGGAAATCGGCGAGAAGCCTTTTCGCGCGCGACAGGTGATGCGCTGGGTCCATCAGCGTGGGGCGGATGACTTCGAGACGATGAGCGACCTGGCCCGCGCCCTGCGCGAAAATCTTGCGGGCAAGGCGGTGGTGCAGGTGCCTGAAGTGGTCAGCGACAACATTGCCGTCGATGGCACACGCAAGTGGCTGCTGAATGTAGGGGGGAGTGCCATTGAAACGGTGTTCATCCCGGAAACCCATCGCGGCACCTTGTGTATCTCCAGCCAGGCGGGATGTACCCTGGACTGCGGATTTTGTTCCACCGGCAAGCAGGGATTCAATCGCAACCTCCGCACTTCCGAAATAGTCGGCCAATTGTGGTTGGCGAATCGGCTGCTGGGTGCCGCGTCCCGGGATGAGCGCGTGATCAGTAACGTGGTCATGATGGGAATGGGCGAGCCTCTGCTCAACTACGACGCGGTGGTGCCTGCGCTCAAGCTGATGCTCGATGACAATGCCTACGGCCTGTCGCGACGCCGCGTGACGCTGTCCACCTCGGGGATCGTGCCGATGATGGATCGGCTGCGCGACGAGTGTCCGGTGGCACTTGCCGTTTCCCTGCATGCGCCCAACGACAGCTTGCGTGACCGGTTGATGCCGATCAACCGCAAGTACCCTCTGAGCGCGCTGCTCAGCGCCTGTCGTCGGTACCTTGAGCGCGCCCCGCGTGACTTCGTCACCTTCGAATATGTCATGCTCGATGGAGTGAACGACAGTCGCGAGCATGCGCAGCAACTGATCCAGATTGCCGGCGAGGTGTCGTGCAAGATCAACCTCATCCCGTTCAATCCGTTTCCGAAGTCGGAATTCAAGCGATCGCCGGCGGACGTGATTCGCCGCTTCAGCGACGTGCTGAATGCTGCGAGTGTCGTCACGACCACGCGCAAGACCCGGGGCGACGACATCGACGCGGCCTGCGGACAATTGGCTGGGCGCATCGTGGACCGCACGCGACGCACCATCCGACTGGCGAGGGCAGAGGCATGAAGCTGATGGGTTTTGGCTTGGGGAAGCTGTTGATGATCCTGTCGCTGCTGATCCTTGGAGGGTGTGCCGGGACACAGCAAGGGACGGACGGGCTGGAGCGGACTACCGAGGCTTCCAACGATACCGGGGCAATCATTGCCGAGCAGGGCCCGCCGCGCGAGCGCGCCCGCATCCATACGGAACTTGCCGGTGCCTACTACGAGCGCGGCAATCTTGCCGTTTCCCTTGAAGAACTGCGTATCGCCATCGCGGCGGATCCATCGTATGCGCCCGCTTACAACGTGCTGGCGCTGGTGCATGCGGACCTGCGCGAAAACGATCAAGCGCAGGCCAACTTTGAGCGTGCCCTGCGCCTGAATGGCACCGATCCGGATGTGAATCACAATTACGGCTGGTTCCTGTGCCAGACCAACCGTGAGGAGCAATCCTTGCGCTATTTCCTCGCCGCAGTCCGCAATCCCCTGTATGCAACGCCGGCAAAGTCCTACTCCCTTGCCGCGGGCTGCGCCTTGCGCAAGAACCGCGAAGCGGAGGCGCAGGATTTTTTCGAGCGCGCGCTCAGGCTGGATGGAAATTACGTGACGGCGATGATCGGCCTTGCGCAGATCCGCTACAAGCGTGGCCTGCTGGTGGAATCGCGGGCACTGGTCACGCGCTATAACCAGCTTGTCGAGCCGACGGCGGAATCCCTGTGGCTGGGCGTAAGAATTGCGCGCAAGCTCGGCGACCAGAATGCCGAGAGCAGTGTCGCATCGCAGATGCGCC
Source organism: Burkholderiales bacterium (assembly GCA_964201515.1). Lineage (GTDB taxonomy): Bacteria > Pseudomonadota > Gammaproteobacteria > Burkholderiales > SG8-39 > CAIYPG01. Next base: position 5,795 of record CAXNGL010000088.1, on the reverse strand, counting down.
GGCAGTTCGCTGCTACCCAGGAGTACCAGGCGCTCCTGAAAGGGCAGTACGACTGAGGGCATGGCGGTGATGCATGAATGAGTCCATCCAGGATGCCGGACCAGCGGATACGCCGACTCCGGTCGAGCCGCAGGCGTCACCCGGAAGCATGCTGTCGCGCCGGCGATTGGAGCGCGGCATGTCCCTTGAAGACGTCGCGCAGCGCCTCAAGTACGGCACGCGCCAGATCCAGTCGCTGGAAGAGGATGACTATCCCCGGTTGCCGGGGTCGACCTTTGTGCGTGGCATGATGCGCAGCTACGCCAAATTGCTTGAAATGGATGCGGGGCCCCTGCTGGACGAATTGCAGCGCCGGGAAATACCGGCACATGTGACGGTGGATCTGCGCGCCAAGCGCATACCCTTTCCGGATGGCTCAAAGCGGCCCACGCGCGTGTATGTCGTGATGTCCGTGCTGGTGGTGCTGATCGCCGCAGCGGTGATTCTGGAGTGGCAGGTGGGCTTTTCCCCGTGGAGCTTGACGTTGGCGCCAAATACCAGCGTGGATGCGCAAGCACCTGCGGATGCCGGTACGCCGGTGCCTGAAGCAGTGTCGGCCGAGGTGGCGCGCAGCCAGCCGAGCGCGGATCAACCTGCAATGCAACCGTCGACCGCCATTCCGGCCGGTGCGGCCGCAGCGCCGGTGACCGCGGCTGCCCCTGTGGCAGGCACCGTGCTCCCGCTGCCCTCGGTGGTGCGGGTGCCGGCGTCCGGTCAGGCTACCAGCCGGGGGCGCATCGTGCTGCAGTTTCAACGCGAGTCATGGGTGGAAATCAAGCAGGCTGATGGACACATCATCATGTCGCAAATGAATCGCGGCGGCTCGGAGCAGGAGTTGGGGGGGGTCCCTCCATTTGATGTGATCATCGGCAACGCGCCCAATGTACGGCTTGTGTACAACGGTCAACCGGTGGATCTTCGCCCACATTTCAAGGTCGACGTTGCGCGACTGGTTCTGGAGTAGCGATGTCCGATGTGATTGACCGGCGCCGATCGCGTCGCGTGTTGATTGGTAACGTGGCCGTGGGTGGTGGCGCGCCGATCATGGTGCAATCCATGACCAACACTGACACTGCAGATGCAGAGGGAACTGCGCGCCAGGTCGCGGAATTGACCCGCGCCGGCTCCGAGGTGGTGCGCATTACCGTGAACTCCCCCGAGGCGGCTTCACAGGTTGCGCGGATCCGCGATCGTCTGGATGCCATGGGATGCAACGTGCCCTTGGTTGGTGATTTTCATTACAACGGGCACAAGCTGCTCACGGATTATCCCGAGTGCGCCATGGCGCTGGCGAAATACCGCATCAACCCCGGCAATGTGGGGCGCGGGTCAAGGCGTGACGAGCAATTTGCAACCATGATTGAAATTGCCTGTCGCCATGACAAGCCGGTCCGAATCGGCGTCAACTGGGGCAGCCTCGACCAGGACCTGCTGGCGCGCCTCATGGATGCCAATTCCCAGACTGCCGCGCCCCGGCCTGCGGAGGCGATCATGCACGAGGCATTGATCACTTCCGCGCTGGAGTCGGCCGCGCGTGCGGAGACCCTTGGCCTGCCGGGGGATCGCATTCTTCTCTCGTGCAAAGTGAGCGGCGTGCAGGATCTGATTGCCGTGTACCGGGAGCTCGCCCGGCGTTGCGACTACCCGTTGCATCTCGGACTGACCGAGGCGGGTATGGGTTCCAAGGGGATTGTGGCATCGACGGCGGCAATGGCGGTGCTGTTGCAGGCGGGCATCGGGGACACCATCCGGGTATCGCTTACCCCGGATCCCGGCGGGGATCGCACCAAGGAGGTAGTCGTTGCGCAGGAGCTTCTGCAGACCATGGGGCTGCGGTCGTTCGCCCCGTTGGTCATTGCCTGCCCGGGTTGCGGGCGTACCACCAGTACCTATTTCCAGGAGCTGGCCGCCAGGATCCAGTCATTCCTGCGCGCGCAGATGCCAGGGTGGCGGGACAATTACCCTGGCGTCGAGGAGATGCACGTGGCCGTCATGGGCTGCGTCGTCAATGGACCAGGAGAGTCCAAGCAGGCCAATATCGGCATCAGCCTGCCGGGGTCGGGTGAGCACCCCGTTGCCCCCGTCTATGTGGATGGGCAGAAGACGGTGACCCTGAAAGGCGGGCACATCGCCGACGAGTTCCAGGCAATCGTCGAAGCCTATGTGGCGAAGACTTACGGTGAAGGCGGGCGATTGCGGCGCGCGAGGGAGGTGCCGGCCGCACCTGTTCGCAAGGTGGTCCCGCTCAAGGCGATTCCATCTTGAGCACCGCCATCGCAGCGGTTCGCGGCATGAACGATATCCTGCCCGGCGAGTCCGAGCGCTGGGAGGCGCTCGAGGATGTGTTGCGTTCGTGGCTCCGCGGGTATGGTTACCGCAATATCCGGACACCCATACTGGAGCAGACGGCGTTGTTTCGTCGTGCCATTGGCGAAGCCACCGATATCGTGGAAAAGGAGATGTACAGCTTCGTCGATGAGCTGAATGGCGAACGCCTCACGCTGCGCCCCGAAGCGACCGCATCAACGGTGCGCGCGGCCATCGAGCACAGCTTGCTGTACCCGGGACCGCAAAGGCTCTATTACTTTGGCCAGATGTACCGCCACGAGCGACCGCAGAAAGGACGCTACCGCCAGTTTCACCAGGTCGGCGCAGAAGCGCTGGGATTTTCCGGCCCCGATATCGACGCCGAACAGATGCTGATGTGCCAGCGTCTTTGGGACGACCTTGGCCTGACCGGCATTCGTCTGCACCTCAATTCCCTCGGCAGCTTGCCCGAGCGTCTGGCGCACCGTGAATCCCTGGTCGCATATCTCGGCAAGAATGCCGCGGATCTCGATGAGGATTCCCGTCGGCGCATGGTCTCCAATCCGCTACGCGTTCTGGACAGCAAGAATCCCGCCATGCAGGCAATCATCGTGGCAGCGCCGCGGCTGCTGGAGTACCTTGGCGAGGCATCGCTGAAGCATTTCGATGGCGTCCAGGCGGTGCTCAAGGACGCCGGCATTGCCTATGAGATCAATCCCCGCCTGGTGCGCGGGTTGGACTACTACAATCTCACGGTTTTCGAATGGGTAACGGATAAACTGGGCGCCCAGGGAACGGTGTGCGGTGGGGGCCGTTACGATGGATTGATGGAGCAGATCGGCGGAAAGCCCGCGCCTGCATGTGGTTGGGCGATGGGGCTGGAGCGTCTGCTGGCACTGATGTCCGAGGAAGGCAACGCAGGGGATGCGGTCAGCGCGGATATTTATCTTGTCAATCAGGGAGAGCAGGCCTCGCGTATGGCATTTCGTACGGCCGAGAACCTGCGCGCTGCCGGATTCGATGTGGTGCAGCACTGTGGCGGCGGCAGTTTCAAGTCGCAAATGAAGAAGGCGGATGCCAGCGGGGCGTGGTTGGCGGTTATTCTCGGCGACGACGAAGTCGCCGCTGGCGAAGCAACGCTAAAGCCGCTGCGGGAAGAAAAACCCCAGCTACGCGTCAAGCTGGCGGACCTGGCAGATTCTGTCGGTGCGTATTTATTTCAGGAAGATGAATCATGAGCAATCTGGACCTTGAAGAGCAGGAACAACTGGCGGAATTGAAGACCTGGTGGCGCCAGTACGGGAATCTGGTCCTGTACACCATTACCCTGGTTCTGCTGGCATTCGCCGCCTGGAACGCCTGGACCTGGTATCAACGCAACCAGAGCGCACAGGCATCCGGCTTCTATGCCGAGTTGCAGAAGGCGGCCCGGGTAGGGGATGCCAAGGCGGCGCGCGATGCGGCCGGGACGATTCTTGAACAGTTTCCGCGGACCCACTATGGGCCCATGGCGGCCTTGCTATCGGCCAAGGTCCACTTCCAGACGGGTGATCTGAAAACCGCGCGTGCGCAGCTCCAATGGGCGGTGGACAATGCGCGCAGTGACGACGTAAAGGCAATCGCCAGACTGCGGTTGGCCAACGTGCTGATTGACGACGGTGCGCTCGACGAAGCATCCAAGGCGCTCGAACCGGTGACCCCGGATGCCTTTGCAGCCGCTGTGGCTGCCACCCGCGGAGACATTTTTGCCTTGCAGAAAAAACCTGCGGAAGCGCGCGCAGCCTACAAACAGGCGCTCGACAAACGTGATTTTCTCGACCCCACGCTGCGGGAAGTCATACAGATGAAGCTCGATTCGCTGGGTCAGTCCTGATGAGGAGAGCGGTTTTCTGCCGTGTGCGCGGCGCGGCGACGGCCATCGTGATCGCGGCAACGGTGATGCCGCTGGCCGGCTGCTCCAGCCTGCCAAGCATGAATCCGATGGATTGGTGGTCTGGTACTCCGGGCCCGAAGATGGCCCAACTGCAGGAAGTCAATGCCAGCATCCCCTTGCGCCTCGTCTGGCAGGCGTCAATGGGTGCATCCGCCGACGCGATCTTCACGCCAGTCGTGAGCTCCGGAAGCGTCTTCGCGGCAGATAATGCAGGCGCTGTCGCCAAATTCGATGCCGGCAGCGGTCGCCAGCTGTGGCGGGCGAGTGCCGCGCGTTCCCTGTCCGGTGGGGTTGGCACTGATTCAAGCGTGGTCGTGGTCGGGACTGGCGAGGGGGAGGTGGTCGCGCTGGAGGCTGGTGACGGGGCTATCCGCTGGCGCGCGCGCGTATCGAGCGAAGTGCTGGCTGCGCCCGAAATCGCCGGTGATCTCGTTGTTGTGCGCAGTGCAGACAATCGCATTTTTGCGCTGGATGCACGCGACGGCAGGCGACGCTGGGTGTATCAGCGCGCGGCACAAACGCTCGCAGTGCGCACACCGGCGGGCCTTGTTCTCAATCGCGGCAACGCCTATGCCGGTTTTCCGGGTGGCAAGCTTGTCGCCATCGCCTTGAGCAACGGTGGAATGCGTTGGGAGGCTACGGTGGCAACGCCTCGTGGCGCCACGGAGCTGGAGCGGGTTGCGGACGTCGTCGGTCTGCCTGTCCTCGCCGAGCGCGATGTATGCGCGGTTGCTTTCCAGGGCCGCGCGGCCTGCTTCGAGCTTGTCAATGGTGGATCCATCTGGGGGCGTGACTTGTCCAGTGTCTCGGGACTGGGTGCCGACCTGAAAACCATTTATGTGAGCGACGACCGCGGCGCCGTGCATGCCCTTGAGCGTGCCAACGGTACCAGCCTCTGGAAGCAGGACCGCCTCAGCAATCGCAACCTTACGGCGCCTCTCGCAACAGGATCTGCCATTGTCGTGGGCGATGTGCAGGGTTTTGTCCACCTGCTTGCGCGCGACAGCGGTGCATTCGTCGCGCGCGCCGCCACGGATGGTACGGCCATTACGGCGACGCCGGTGGCAACTGAAAACGGGTTTATCGTGCAAACTCGCAAAGGCGGATTGTTCGCCTACAGTCTGAAATAGGTGGGCTCTTTCCCGTTTTTTCGCCTTGGCTCTATAGCCTCCAGAGACCTTCCGGGTCGAGCGCCAGGGACGCCTGGGCTGCATCCGGCCGCACGCCGCGCTGAACATTTCAAAACGTTTCCGTCATGAAACCGATCATCGTTCTTGTGGGCCGTCCCAATGTCGGAAAATCCACCCTGTTCAACCGGCTGACACGAAGCCGTGACGCCCTGGTGGCCGATATGCCCGGCCTGACGCGCGATCGCCACTATGGAATCGGGCGCCTCGGCAACCGCCCCCATCTGATCGTGGACACCGGGGGGCTGGAGCCTACCGCCAAGGAAGGCATCTATTCCGAAATGGCAAAGCAAACGCAAACGGCGATTGCCGAGGCCGACGCGATCGTG
>CAXNGL010000087.1:0-10391 GCA_964201515.1 Burkholderiales bacterium | reverse complement strand
ACTACGAGGAGATTTGGGAGGTGCTGCGCTCGCGCAAGTTCCTGCAGGGCCAGTACCCCGTCAGTGGCAAGCAAATGATGCGCGATACCGTGCCCACGCTGGACGGCGAGGCGCACCTCAAGCGCCGGCGCGTGCTGGCGCAACTGTTCAATGATGAAGCGGTTGCTGAGCAGCGGACCCGGCACCTGTTGCCGATGATCGATCAGTGCCTGGCAGAGGCGGCCGAAGGCAGCACCGGCGCAGTGGTCATGGCCGACCTCGTCCCGCTGGTGCAACGCTGCCTGTATCGCGTGGCCGCGTCGGTTGTCGGCATCGATGGCCTCGAAAGCGTCGATGCTGCCGACCGGCTGATCGGATATGTTCGTGCCATCGCGCCCGGCATTACGATTGACTGGACCCGAGAGGATCCGAACACCGTGCTGGCGCGCGCCATGGCGGCGCGGGATGCGTTCCGCGATGAATTCTTCGACCCGTCATTCAGGGCCCGGTTGAATGCCGTGTCCCGGGGCAAGGCCGCGGGAGCGGGCACCACGACTGGCGCGGGCGATGCCCTGACACTGATGCTCATGCACCGCGATGACGCCTGGGCCGGCGATGAAGCGTTGATCCTGCGCGAGACCACGCTGCTGCTGAACGCATCCACCCAGACAACAGCCATCGCATTCACCGGGCTGGTACTGAGGTTGGAACGATGGCTGGCAGTGCATCCTGAAGACCGTCAGAAGATCGAGACGGATCCGGAGTTCCTCCGGCGTGCCGTCTTCGAGTCGCTGCGAATGACCGTCTCGACGCCAGCGCGCATTCGGATTGCAACGGAAGACGTCACGCTCGCAAGCGGGCGCCGGGTCAGTTCGGGTGAGGCCGTGGCGCTGCTTTTCCTGCCCGCCAACCAGGATTCCGGGCGATTCGGCGAAGCGGGGGAGGAATACAACCCGGGACGCGGCGTCGTCGATGGGACGCCACCGTGGGGGCTGTGTTTCGGAGCGGGCGCGCATACCTGCCCGGGACGCCCGCTCATTACCGGCAGCCGCAATCCGACCGGGAGAATCGACGTCGATGGAACGCTCGTGTCGCTGGGGCGCCGTTTCTATTCGGCCGGCCTGAGGTTGGACCCGGATCGTCCCCCCGTTTCAGATACCGGCACCCACTACGATATCTATTCCAGCGTTCCCATCATGCTGATGAATCCGTGATGGAGCACGCGATCAAATTCGATGCCGAGACCGACTACTGCATCGTCGGCGCGGGCGCTGCGGGGTGCGTGGTGGCCGATCGCCTGTCGGAGTCGGGCCGCGATCGCGTGCTGGTGCTGGAGGCCGGGCCCTCCGACTGGCACCCGTTCATCCATATCCCGGCCACCTTCCTGCAGCTGGTGCGCGATCCGCGCTTTTCCTGGTACTTCCAGATGGAGCCGGAACCCGAACTGAAGGGCCGGGCGCAGCGGGCGCCGCAGGGCAAGGTGCTTGGAGGCGGCAGTTCCATCAACGGGATGGCCTTCATGCGCGGGCAGGCCTCCGAATACGACGAGTGGGCCGACAAGGGCTGCCCGGGGTGGGGCTACAACGATGTGCTGCCCTATTTCAAGAAGATCGAGCGCTATGAAGGGGGCGACGATCAGTATCGCGGCCGCAGCGGCCCGATGAGCGTGACCGGGGCGAGCGAAGTGCACCTGCTGACGCGCTCCTTCGTCGCCGCCGGCATCGAGCTCGGCTTTCCAGCCAATGCCGATTTCAATGGCTCCGCACGCGATGGCATCGGCGTGATCCAGAACAATCGCCGGGGGCGGTTCCGCTCCGGGGCGGCGCAGACCTACCTTGCCCGCGCCCGCAAACGCGCCAACGTGCAGATCGAGACGCATGCGTTGGGGCGGCGCATCCTGTTCGAGGGCCGGCGCGCGATCGGCGTCGAGTTCAGCCGTGGCGGGCAGGTGATGCGCGTGCGTGTGCGGCGTGAAGTCATCCTCTCCTGCGGGTCCATCAAGTCGCCGCACCTGTTGCAGCTGTCCGGTGTCGGGCCGGCCGGGACGCTGGCTGCGGCCGGCATCCCCGTGCTGCACGAGCTGTCGGGCGTGGGGCGGGACCTGCGCGACCACCTGTTCGTGCGCATCGCCCACCGCGTGCACGGCACGCAATCCATGAACGAGCGCACGCGCGGCTTGCGGCTGCTCTACGAACTGGCGAAATACGCGGTGTCCGGCGGCGGCATCATGGCCAACGCCACGACCAGCGGCGCCCTCTTTTGCCGCAGCCGCCCGGAGCTCGCCTCCCCCGATGTGTACGTTGCCTTCACGCCCGGCAGCTACGCGCAGCAGCTGCAGCTCGAGCGTGAGCCGGGAATGGCCATCAGCGTCATCCAGTCCCACCCGGAGAGCGCGGGGACGATCCGTGCCAGGACGGCGAATCCCGAGGACGACCCGGCCATCCAGCCCAATTACCTGAGCGCGGCGCTTGACCGGCAGACCGTCGTTGCGGGATTGCGCGTCGCGCGCCGGCTGTTCGCCGCGCCCTCCCTTGCACGCTGGAGCGCGCATGAGACCAAGCCCGGCCCCTCGGCACAGACCGACGAAGACCTCCTTGAATTCGCGCGCAGCGCCGGGACCCCGGGCCTGCACTTCAGCACCAGCTGCAGGATGGGCACGGATGCCAATGCGGTGGTGACGCCCGACCTCAAGGTGCGCGGGCTCGAAGGCCTGCGCGTGATCGACGCCTCGGTCATGCCCGGCTGCTCCTCCGGCAACACGCATGCCCCGGTGCTGATGATCGGCGAGAAGGGTTCGGCGATGATGCTCGCGGAGCGGGCGAAGTCTGCCTGAGGCTGGAATCGGAAATGAACACGGTGTGGCACGATTACCGCGACAACAAGGAGTCGATTGAAAAATGCTGATTGAAAAAACCCGTCTGGATGGCAAAGTGGCACTGGTGGTCGGCGGCGGCGGCGAGGGCATCGGCGGAAATACGTCGCTGGCGCTCGCCGAGGCCGGCGCGTGCGTGATCGCGGCTGACGTCAACGATGATGCGCTGGCCGCATTTGAGGCACTGCTGAAGCGCACCCCGGTGAAATGGGCCACGATCAAGGCCGACGTCTCCCTCGAGGACGACATCGCGCGCATGATGGACAGCGCGTTCGCGAAATTCGGCCGCATCGACGTGCTGGTCAATATCGCCGGCGGCACGATGGGCAATTCGTGGGGGCCGATGATCGACAAGCCTTCGTCCCAGTGGGACGCCACTCAAATGCTCAACCTCAAATACTGTTACCTCACCGGCACCCGCGTGGCCCGCCACCTGATAGAGGCCGGCAGGCCTGGCTCCATCGTTAACATTGCCTCGATGAGCGCCTACACCGCACCGAACCACGCCGCCTATGGCGCGGCCAAGGCGGGTCTGATCTCGCTGACCCGCTCAATGGCCATCGAATGGGCGGCCCATGGCATTCGCGTCAACGCCATCTCCCCCGGCCCGATTGACACGCCGAGAACCCGGTCGCGAACCTCCCCGGAGATGCTGCGACGCTACAACGAACTGATTCCTTTCGGTCGCAAGGGCACCGCCGAGGAAATCGCCTGCGCGGTGTTGTACCTGGCGACGGATCTCTCCAGTTACGTGACCGGCCACAACCTGGTGGTGGATGGCGGCTGTACCATCAAGTTTTCGGGGATGGGACCGGCGAGCAAGTAATACAGCGGACATTTATGTCAGCAAATATGCCATTCACGTAGTATAGGCGGGTATATTCTTCGTATTTAGACAGTATTGAAGTATGCAGCAAGCGAGTGCAACATCGCTGAACCTCGCGAACTCCGACCGCCACCTAGCCGGAAGTCCGGTAAGAAGATAATGCTGACGGATTCGCGGTCTTTGGCGGCAGGACATCACGGTGCTGGACCCATTCATTTCTTGGAGGACTCAATGTACCAATCCCTTTCTGGCAGTGTCGCAACGCTAACGGCTTTGATCTTGGCGCTGGCAACAATCGCCCCGGCCTCATCGCAGGACTACCCCTCGCGCCAGATCGCCATCACGGTCGCCACCGGGCCGGGGTCGGGACAGGACCTGCTCGCGCGCAAGGTTGCGGACAAGCTCAAGGAGCGCACCGGCCAGCCGGTGGTGGTCGAGAACAAGCCGGGCGGGAATGCCTTCATCGCCATGAATTACGTGGCGCAGGCCAAGCCCGACGGCTACACGCTGCTGCTCTACACCAGCATCTACATTGCCGCGCCGCTGGTGCAGAAATCGTTCACCGTGGACCAGATCAACGACCTCACCCATGTCGCAAGGCTCTCGCTCACGCCCGGCTACTACGTGGCCAACGCCTCGGCGCCCTTCAAGACCATGCAGGAAATGTTCGCCTGGGCCAAGGCCAACCCGGGCAAGCTCGCCATGGCGTTTCCGGCCATCAACACGCAGATGGATGCCACGCTCATGTTCGATGAGCTGGGGATCAAGATCAACCCGATCCTGTACCAGGGCACCGGTGCGGCAATGATCAGCAATGTGCTGTCCGGGGAAATCCAGGTCACCCAGACCGCTTTTTCCCCGGTCAAGGCGCATATCGACAGCGGCAAGCTGCGCGCGCTGGCCATCCTGTCACCGCGCCGGTTTGCCCAGACGCCCGATGTGCCGGCCATGGGCGAGATCGTGCCGCAGGTGGTGATGATCCCCAACAGCATCGGCATCTCCGGGCCCAGGGGAATGCCGCGGCCCGTGGTCGACCGGCTCAACCGGGAAATGAATGCCATCGTTCGCGACCCTGCCATCCTCGAGTGGATCACGAGCGCCTTCTGGTCCGAGCCCGGCGGCGGAACGCCGGAGGAGTGGCGCCAGGTGCAGGTGCAGGAGCGCGATCGCTACGTCAAGGCGGCGCAGAAGATGGGGTTGACACCGCAGTAGGTCGTCATCGCGCAATCAAGAGTCGTCCGCTCTGGCTTGCACTCAGGAGTGTTATCGTCGGACGATTAGTGGTCAGGCAAGGTTAGGCAGACCCGATTTGCATGCCGATAAGCCAGGGAGGGAATATGCGGGCATCACTGAGTGCAGTCTTGCTGGTGCTTCTGGGAGCATGCTGTGCGCTCTTTGCCATTGGCGCAACAGCGCAGGAATTCCCAACCAAGCCGATCCGCTGGATCGTGACCATCACGCCGGGCGTGACGCAGGATCTCATCGCACGGCGCTTGGCGCCCGACATGGCAAAGTTCCTCGGCCAGCCGGTGGTGGTGGAAAACAAGCCTGGCGCAGACTCCATCATCGGCTATGAATACGTTGCCAAGCAGGTGCCCGCCGACGGATACACCATCGCCACCGCATCGGTGTCGAACCTCGCCATCCTGCCCCTGACCGTCAAGGGCCTGAAGTTCGATCCGCTGAAGGACCTCCCGCCCATCATCGGCATCGCCGACACCCGCCTGGTGCTGGGCTCGGCTGCGGGGTTGCCGTGGAAGAACTTCATCGAGATGGTCGCCAACGCGCGGGCCAATCCGGGCAAGCTCAACTATGGTTCTGTCAACATGCACATCCGCATGCTCCAGGACACTTTCATCCGGGAACTGGGGCTCAGCCTGGTCAACATTCCCTATTCCGGCGGGACGAATTTCCTGCAGGCCTTGATGGCCCCGGACATCCATTTCGGTTTCATCGGAGACGCGCTGGCCCTTTCCTATGGCGACAAATTCCGGCCGCTGGCAGTCACCGGTGCGGCGCGCCTCCCCGCCTTTCCCGCTGTTCCGACGTTTTCCGAATTGGGCTTTCCGCAGATTCGCGGCGTCAGCTACTCGATGAACGGCCCCTCCGGAATGCCCAAGGTTGCCGTGACCAAGTTGTACGAGGCCACGTCGCGGACACTGAAATTACCCGAGGTCAGGGAATACTTTGCCAAGCTCAGACTGGAGATCCATGATCTCAACCCCGAGGCGGCTGCAGCCGAACTGGCCGAGGAAGCGCGCTCATTTGCAGCCATCGCGAAGAAGATCGGCGTGCAGCCGCAGTAGCGGAAGGACTTGGGCCGACGACATCCGGCCGCGCACGCCACAGCCATTGCCCACAACGAGGGAGCATCATCACATGAACGACACTACCCTGGCGAAACCCGAGACTGCCCCCGAGGCCGAGCGCCCCATTTCCGACATGAAGCTCTTCAAGGGCTTCAAGAGCGCAACGCCGGCGGTTGCCGGGAGAAGGGCTTTCTGCACCTATCGCGATCTCGGCGTGCAGCTCGCCAGCAACAATCGCATGCGCGCGATGAAGTCCGACCCCATCCCGGCCAAGCAGACCACCACTCACTGGCACTACCACGTGTGCGATTTCAACTTCGTGTACTTCCTGAAAGGGACAGTGACCTTCGAACTCGAGGACGGCACGGTATCCACGTTCAAGGAAGGCGAATCGATCTTCATACCGGGCGGCTTTCGCCACAACGAAATCTACATGTCGCCCGATCTCGAAGCCATCGAGTTCTCCATGCCGGGTGATATCGGCACCGTGATTGTCGAGCGGCCGGCGCACCTGCCGCAGGTGCTCACACCGGCGGACAGTGAAAACCCGGAATAGTGAGCGAAGCAGTCAGCCCGGGATTGTCGTCAAGCCTTCGTACGAGTAGCTCGTGCCCTTCAGTTCGGCCATGGTGCGCGGGTGCGAGCCGGGGCGTTCCGAGGGTCGCGGCAATTGCATAACGAGCACATGCGCCCCCTGCGCCCCGGCCTGCAGGTTGATCGCGCCCTCTCCGGGCAATACCTGGATCAGGCCCTTTACAGGAACGTCCTTGCCGTCGGCGATGAGCGAGCCTGAACACACCAGGTAGTACTGCTGGCCGGCATCCACGGTCTCGCCGTGTGCCATGGCGCCGGCTCCCAGGCGCATGCCGACGATTTTCATCCCGTCCTTGGTGTCCGAGAGCAGCGCCTCCTTCTCCGAACTCCCTGGTGCGGGTAGCGGCTTGGCGATATCGAACTTGCCGTTGTTGTTACGCCCCGGCTTGCCGGGCATCTTCGAGCGCGACTCGGGCATCGGAAAGTAGCCCGTGGTGCAGGAGGCGCGAAAGGTGATGAAATCGATGCCCTTTTGCCCTGCGACGATGGGGCCGTAGGGTGCATAGGCATCCGCGTAGTGGTAGATGATGCCCTCGACCGGGGCACCGGCAAATTTCCCACCGCCGGACACAATGACCTGGAACTCGTCGACGTCGTGGAAGTGCGGGTCGATCACCGAGTCCGGATCCGGCATTTCGGACATGAATACCTGTGCGCCATCATGAATGGTGGTGACGCGACCGAAGTAGTTACGCACAACTGCGCGATAGTCCTTGGTCTGCACGTTCATAGTGTCGGTTTGCTCGTAGGGAACGACTTTCACGACGGTTCTCCATTGCAAATGGGATCGGACGCAATGCTAGCACCGATGCCGGTGGCCGCCTGATTCGGAACGATCCATGGGCCATGGGCGAGGACAACACCCCCAGGTCTGGCACACCTTGGCGATCACACGACCGACGCCCCGCCCGCGGAATTGACATTGATCCCTTGACATAGCGGCTTGCCCCTACCCAAGCTCTGCCCCGCCACATCACCAAACACCTATATGGGAGACAGACCGGGCGTTCACGCCGTTGCGTGATTTCCAGAATCTGAACCCAGTGGATTGGCTCAGTTCCCCCTCAGTTCCCCCTCAGTCCCCCTAAGTTCCCCCTAAGTTCCCCCTCAGTTCCCCCTCAGTTCCCCAAAACCGCGTTCACGCCCTCGACAAGGCGATCCAGGTCGAAAAGCTTGGTGATGTAACCATCCGCGCCGCTCTCGAGGCCCTGCATGACGTCTTCCCGCGTGGCCTTGGCGGTCAGCATGATGACGCGCAGGCTTTTCAGTGCCGGGTGGGCGCGGATCTTCCTGAGCACGTCAAAGCCATCGGCGTCGGGGAGCATGACATCGAGCAGCACCAGATCGGGCAACGGCACTTTCGCCATGGCGCGCACAATCTCGGCCCGGTTGGCAGCCACTTCCGCCTGGAACCCCTCGCTTTCCAGCAGCAACTTCACGAGCTTGGCAATGTTCGGGTCGTCCTCTACAAGAAGCACTGAATGCTTGCCACCGCTTCGCGGCGGGATCTTGCCACTGGCGCGCTTCGCGATGCTGACGTAATAGCCATGCCGCTGGAGCAGGGTCGCACCTTCGTGCGACTCCTTGTGGATCCGTTCGCGCTGCGCAGCCGACAGCACCGGTGCGGCGACCTTGCCCTTGAAATGCGTCGTGAAGTCGAGGCTGGTGTCCTTGGGCGCGCGAGTGGGTGTGAGGACGATCAGGCCCGCGCTTCTGCAGCTGGTCGAGCCTTTCGTTCACGTCGAGCCAGCTGGCATGCTTCATTTCTGCCGCAAGATCGTTGCGCGTCTTTCGGCCATCGATCCGGAGCAGCAACTCCTGCTCCATGCTCGACAGTTCGCTATGGAGCTTGTACAGCTTCGCCTCCCCTGCATCGGTCAATGCAAATACGTAACCAGAACGATTTCCTGGCGCGCTTGCAGGGGGCGACTTCGGTTGACTCATGCGATCGCTTGATAACTGTCGTCCCCACGCAAGGCGGACGACTTGACGGCAGAATTATAGGGTGCCGCAATCTCCGAAGCCGAAAAAATCCAATTGCCCTCCGGCCGGCCCGGACTGACAATACGGCCAGTCATGTTGGTGCCTGGTTTATTCCTGAGTGAGGGAGATTCAATGATCGATCGACGCAATCTGTTGAAGGCAAGTATCGGAGTCGGCGCCTCTGCGCTCATGCCCTGGAGAGAGTCCATCGGCCAGACGACTCCGCAACTCAATCTGGACCCGTTGATTGCCGCCGCCAAGGCAGAGGGAGAGGTGGTTTTCTACCTGTCGGCAACAGAACCAATTGCGAAAGCCCTCTCGGACGCGTTTTCGGCAAAGTACGGCATCAAGACCTCCTTCGTGAGGCTGTCTCCTGCGCCGATGGTCCAACGATTCGCCGCCGAGTCGGAGGGTGGCAATCCTGCCACCGACCTCGTCTGGATCGGGACGTCCCCCGCGTTCAACCTCGCCTTCGGGCGCGATGCGGTCAAGCGTGGATGGGTCGAGTCGTTGCCGCACTCCGGCCTGCCCGCGCTGCAGGGCAGTCGGTTTCCGGCCCGCTTCATGCGCGAGAACAGCGCCGTGGTGGAGCTGGGGATGTGGGTCATCGGCTACAACACCGACAGGATCAAGCAAGCCGACATCCCGAAAAACTGGACGGAGACGCTCGATACGAAATTCCGCGGCCAGATCCTCATCCCGGATCCGCTGGTCTCCAATGCCTATATCGGCTTCTGGGGCCTGCTCTTTGAGACCTACGGCGAGGATTTCTTCACCAAGCTGCGCGACCTGAAACCCCGGTTCGTCCCCAGTGCCGTGCCCGGAACGCAGGCATTGGCAGCGGGAGAGGCCATCCTCGCGCTCCCCACGGTCACCGCGCTCACCGCAAGCCTGAAGCAAAAAGGCGCGCCGGTCGATCGGTTCATCCCCGATGTGACGACCAGCACGGAGTCCGAAATCTTCCTCGTGGCACGAAACCGCAGCAAGCATCCCAATGCCGGTCGTCTGCTGGCCAATTACATGCTGTCCGAAGAGGGCAACAAGGTCATCAATGCGGTATCGGGCGGCATCGTGTCGATCTATGACACGCGCTCGATGCCTTCGGGCTACAAGTCGCCGCGCGAGAACATCGACAACCCGACCATCAAGCGGCTGCTTGGCATCTGAAAAAGAGGATTCATGTATTCGCATATCAGGGTGGAACCGCTGGCCGGCGCGCTTGGCGCCGAAGTCTTCGGCCTGGACTTTTCGGGAGAATTGGCTCCCGCCGCCATGGCTGAGGTCAAGCGTGCCTTCAACGAGCATCTGGTGATTTTCTTTCGTGACCAGAAGGCGTCGGACAACGACCTGGCACGTTTTGCGCGATATTTCGGAGACCTCGCGGTTCTGCCGCCGCACCGCCAGAGCCCCGGTGCCTTTCCGGAACTGCTGGTGATCGACAAGAAGCCCTCCGACAAGCTGGTGTTTGGCTGGGAATGGCACTCGGACACGACGCACTTGCCGACTCCACCTCTAGGTTCGGTCCTCGCTTCGCGCTTGCTACCACCGGTCGGCGGTGACACGCTGTTCGCCAACCAGTACCTCGCCTACGACACGCTGTCCGAAGGCATGAAATCGATGCTGGGCAACCTCAAGGCCGTGCACTCCAACGGCCGGATCCTGGCGACGCTGGAAGCGGATACGGTGCTTGCGCCGGGACTGGGCTACGAAGGAAAGCACGCCACACTGTCGGCGACGCACCCGGTGGTGAGGACGCACCCGGACACGGGAAGAAAGGCTCTGTTCGTCAATACGCTGCACACCGAGCGATTCGAGAACATGAGCATCG
>CAXNGL010000086.1:0-10501 GCA_964201515.1 Burkholderiales bacterium | reverse complement strand
GATCCGGCGCCCAGGCCATCCACCCCGGCTATGGCTTCCTCTCCGAGAACGCCGCCTTCGCCGATGCCTGCGCAGCCGCCGGGCTGGTCTTCGTCGGACCGCCCGCGTCCGCCATCCGCGCCATGGGCGACAAGGCGGCCTCGAAGGCGCTGATGGACCGTGCCGGCGTGCCGCTGGTGCCCGGCTACCACGGCGATGACCAGGACGGCGCAACGCTGCAAAAGGAAGCCGACCGCATCGGCTACCCGGTGCTGATCAAGGCTTCCGCGGGCGGCGGCGGCAAGGGCATGCGCATCGTGTCGAAGGCCGAGGAGTTCGCCGCCGCGCTGGCCGGCTGCCAGCGCGAAGCGACCTCCGCATTCGGCGATGCGCGTGTGCTGCTGGAGAAATACCTCGAGCGCCCGCGCCACATCGAGATGCAGGTGTTCGCCGACACGCAGGGCAACTGCGTGCACCTGTTCGAACGCGATTGCTCGGTGCAGCGCCGCCACCAGAAGGTGCTGGAGGAAGCACCGGCGCCCGGCATGCGCAATGCCCGCCGAACGCCCATGGCCGAGGCGGCGATCGCCGCCGCGCGCGCCATCGGCTACGTCGGCGCCGGCACCGTGGAGTTCATCGTCGATGCCGCGGGACAATTCCACTTCATGGACATGAACACCCGCCTGCAGGTCGAGCACCCGGTCACCGAGATGATCACCGGGATCGACCTCGTCGAGTGGCAGCTGCGCGTTGCCGCCGGCGAACCCATGCCGCTGGCACAGGGCCGCATCAACGCGCATGGGCACGCCATCGAAGCACGCATCTACGCCGAGGACCCGGATCGCGGCTTCCTGCCGGCCACCGGGCGCATCACCGCGCTGGTCACGCCTGCCGCCAGCAACAACGTGCGCATCGACACCGGGGTGCGTTCAGGCGACGAGATCTCGCCCTGGTACGACCCCATGATCGCCAAGCTGGTGGTGTGGGACGCCGACCGACCGGCCGCGCTGGCGCGCCTGCGCACGGCACTGGCCGAATTCCACGTTGCCGGCCCCGCCACCAACATCGACTTCCTGTCGCGGGTTGCCAGTTCGGCTGCGTTTTCCAAAGCCGACCTCGACACCGGCCTGATCGAGCGCAATCGCGAGGAACTGTTTCCCGACCAGGAATTGCTGCCGCTACATGCGCTGGCCCTGGCCACACTGGCCCAATCCTGTGCGCTCGAACGCGCCACGCTGGACCGCGCACAGGGATCCGCCGACCCGCATTCGCCATGGAGCCTGTCGGATGGCTGGCGCACCGATGGCAATGACGGCGACCGGCATGTGTCCTACGAGTTTTCCGCGGGCGAGCAAAGCGTCACCGTCGACGTCTTCCATGGCAGTGCCGGCTATGTTCTTGAGATCGGCGGCACCCGCCACCGCTTGTCGGGCCACTCCGGCGGCGACGGCTGGACCGAAGCCCAGGTCGACGGCGAGCATTTATGCGGGCGCGTGGTGCTGGGCCGCGGCCACGAAGGGGGCAGCGTCGATGTGTTCCGCAATGCGCGGCGCATCCGCATGCAATTGCACGATCCCATGCGTCGCGACATGGCGGACGAAGCGGCGGGAGGCACGCTCAGTGCGCCCATGCCAGGCCGCGTCACGGCGGTGCTGGTTGCCCAGGGCGCCGTCGTCACCAGGGGCACGCCGCTCATCGTGATGGAAGCAATGAAGATGGAGCACACCATCAGCGCCCATGCCGACGGCCGCGTCACCGCCATTCATTTCAAAGCGGGAGACCAGGTCGGCGAAGGCGTGGAACTGATCAGCCTCGAGATCGCCGAGCCGGCTGCCAAGACGCCGTAGGCGCAAAGCGCGGCCGCATGCCGGCTACATCCCCGGCGCTCAGGGTGCGAAGCGCTTTCCCCGCAGCTCGAAGCGCACCGACAGCCGGTCTTGTACCGCGATGGCGCCGCCGAGGATCGAAAACGGCGAGATGCCGAAATCACTCTGCAGCACGCTGAATGTGCCGCGCGCGGTGATCGACTCCTTGTCGACATCGAGCTGCACCGGCAGCTGGACCCTGCGCGTCACCCCGTTCAGGACGATGGCGGCCTCCATCGCGGCGCCCGCGACGGCGCCGCTTGCCTGCCGTACCTGCACCAGCAATCTCGGATGGCGCTCCAGCTGCAGCACGCGGTCGAGCATGTTGACGCGCGTTGCCTCGATATCCGCCGCGGAAGGTTGGGTGTCGAAACCGGCTGCCTTGCGCAGGCCGGGGTCATCGACCATCAGGCGATCAAGCGCCACGACCAGGTCGGCGCGTCGCAGTCCCAGCGTGACATAGCCCTGCACGCTGCGGCTGGATACCACATGATCATGTCCCAGGCGCGCCAGCGGGCCGCCACGACGCACCTCGATCGCCACCAGCGAGCGCTCGGGCTCGATGCGATAGACGGCCTCACCGCGTAGCGCCGCTTGCCGGTAATCGACATCCGGAAATTCGGGGGAAACCTCAAGCGCCACTGGCGCGGGCGTGGGCCGCGAACCCTGCGGCGCACAGGACGAAAACAGCAATACCGAAAACAGGGCCAGCACCGCGCCCGGCAGAATGCGACGTCCGGTGCGGCGCCACATGCCGGTGTGCTCAGCCATCGCTGCGCAAGCGCACACGAAACTTCACGCGCACCTCGGCGCCGATCACATTGGTCGCAGCCCACTCCCCGCTGCCGATGCCAAATACGCCGCGGCGCAGGTTCAATTCGCCTTCCATGCTGGCAAAGGCGCCCTTGGCGCCTGCCGGCGCGGGAACCGTGGTCCACACGAAAGGCACCTCGACGGCCTGTTGCACGCCCTTGAGCGTGAGCATGCCGCGCGCCACATAGCGGTTGGCCTCGCTGCGGCGAATGTCGGTGGCCCTGAACTCCGCTTGCGGGAAGCGCGCGAAGTCGAACCACTCCGCGGCGCGAATGGCATTGTTGATGTCCGCGCTCATCATGTCGGCACTCGCCACCCTGATGTTCACCTCCAGGCGACTATCGGCGGGCTTTTCCGGATCGAACCGCAAGCGCGTGTCGAACTCGCGAAACACGCCGGGCGCCGCCGTCTTCTCGAACAGGACGGTGAATTCGAGCCGGCTGCCGGCAGCCTCCATGCGCCAGTCGGCTGCACTCGCCAAAGGCACTACAGCGGCCAACAACAAGGCGAGGCCAGGCGCCACCGCGAACAGGCGGCAAATCATTGTCCTTGCGCCCAACAACGGCGAATCATTTCCCCTGCGACCCGAACAGCATGCGCGACAGTACCTCGTCGCGCTTGACGAAGTGGTGCCGCAGGGCCGCCCCGGCGTGCACCACCAGCAGCAGGAGAAGCAGTGAAAACAACACGAAATGGGCGTTCTCGGCAGTGCCCGCGAGCGTAGGACTAGGCGCGACGATCGCCGGCAGCGGCACCAGCCAGAAAATGCTGAACGGCACATTGGCGGCCGAATTGATCACCCAGCCATTGATGGGCAACATGATCAGCAACACGTAGAAGAATCCGTGGCTGACTCGCGCACCCAGGCGCTCGAAAAAGGAGAGGCCCGCAGGCAACGCGGGCGTCGGGTTGGCCAGGCGCCAGATGAGCCGAATCACGACCAGCAGCAGGATCATGAAACCCAGTGACTTGTGCCAGACGAAGAGATCCAGCTTCGCGGGCGACAGGCGCCAGCCCGCGGCGGTCAGTCCCAGCGCGACTTGAACCAGGACCAATGCCGCCACCGCCCAGTGAAGAAAGCGTGCCGGACCGCCCCATGCAGTGGTGCTGTTTCGCAGCATGATTACCCCTCCGGCTTGTGCATCATGAACAAGGACATGGATTCGCAATCCATTTCCACCCCCCCGCGCCAGCACTGGTTGCTAGCCGCGAGCCGGACTGATCCTCAGCGCGCGCCAGCGCGTGTTGCTGTCGCCGCGGATCTGCTGCCCGGCAATGCGGCCATTGCTGACGTGGCCCTGGAACAGCAGCGTCTCGCCGCCGGATTCGATGCGAAAGGACAGGTAGTTCGATTTCAGGAAGGGGCGCTCGATGGGCAGTACCTGCCCGCGCAGCTTCACCGTCCCGTCGAAACGCTGGTTGCGCTGCGCCAGGTCAAACTCCACTTCAGTGCTGCCGCGCGACGTCTGCACGCGCGAGCGCCAGCGCCCTTGCACCTGCGCCGGCACCACCCAGGCGTAGATGGTGCTCTCCTTGACAGCGCCCACCGGCTTCTCGGGCACCGGGATGGTTTCCTGCGCATCGGCCTCCCAGTCGCCGATGCCGTAGTCGTGCGACACGATGCGCGTACCCGGCCGCAGCGCCAGGAGGCGCGGCTTGAGCACGGCGTTGTATTCGGGCAGCAGGTAAATGGTCACCACGGAGGCCTGCCCGAGGTCGGTCTTGAAAATGTCCTGCTGGTAGAAGGCAGTGCTGCCCGACACGCCCTCGCGCGCGGCGTTGTCGGTGGCCAGCTTCACCAGCCGCGGGTCGTAGTCAACCCCGAAGCCGCGGGCATGGTATTCCTTCGCGGCGGTGATGATGATGCGCCCGTCACCGGAGCCCAGGTCGATGAGGAAATCCTTGGACTGCACGCCGGCCATGCGCAGCATGGTATCGACGACGATGCGCGGCGAAGGGACGTAGGGCGTCTCTTCGGTGATGCGCGGTCCGTCCTCGGCGGCGCAGGCCGGCGTGGCCAGCAGCGCTCCGAACGCAACCAGGCAGACGGCAGCAAGTCGGTTCAATTCAGCATCCTCGTTGAACTTCGCAGACGCGCTCCGGCCTGATCTAATACCCGGCCTTCGCATAGGGTGTGTCGGCATCGCGCCGGTACACCAGCAGGCGGCGCCGATACGACAGCGCCAGCTCGCGCTCCTGATTGTACGCCCGGGTATCCACGGTCAGGATGCCCTCGTTCGGGCGTGATTTGGATTCGCGCTTCTCGATGATGGTGGACTCCGCCTCCAGCGTATCGCCCTCGAACACCGGCACCGGCAACTGGATGTCGGTCCAGCCCAGGTTGGCGACCACGCGCCCGAAGGTGCGTGTGCTGAGTGCCGTCACGGCGCCGATCACCCAGGGCTCAGCGATGCGATATCGCCCGCCTTGGTGCGCGTCGATCCACGACGCATCGTGAAACTGCGGCGTCCAGTCGAAGGAGCGGCGGGCGCGCTCGATGGCCTCGCTGCGCGTGAAGGTGCGGCGCGGAAAATGAATGAAGGTTTCATCGGCCTGCGCGTCCTCGTAGAACAGGCCGTACTGCTCGAGCAGGGCACCGTCTGCCTGTTCGCGGTAGGAGGCGAAGCGCGGCTCAATCACCGGCTCGGCCGATGGCGATATGCCGGGGAATCGCCCGCGCCGGTAGATTTCGATGTCGTAGGTGAGGCTGGCCACGCGCGTGCCGTCAGCGCGCGTCATGCCGGTCTTCACCTTCAGCGTGCCGCCGTCGGGGTGTTCGCCCGGCTCCACGGCGAGAATCTCGGAATCCGCATACAGGGTGTCGCCGCCAAACACGGGGGCGGTCATGGCAATTTCGTGGAACATCGGGATGCAGCGCTTGCGCCCGAAGGTCACGGCAGCCATGCCGATGGCGCGCTGCAGGGTGATGGTGCTCACCATGAGCGGCTTGCCCCAGGCGGTCTTGCCGGCGTAGTTGGCGTCGTAGTGCAGCATCGCCGAATTCATGGTGTCCAGCGACTCGTCGGTGTTGTCCTGTTGCGTCAGCGTGACCCCCGGCCGGTGCATGAAGCGCTGGCCGACCTTGAAGTCCTCGAAATCCGCGCCGTAGCGCTCCTGGTAGCGCGCGGCGCCGACGCGATCGAAGTTGTAGAAACTCATGCCTGTCTCCCAATTTTTCTGGTTCGCACAAGTACGGACATGCCGCACACGACTTGGTCATCGTTCAAACCACGCCCCTTTTGCGCAGTCCCGCCAGCGCATCGCCGGCAATGCCGATTTCGGCGAGGATCTCCGCGGTGTGCGCGCCCAGCGCCGGCGCCGGTTCCGCGCTCGTCGGCGGCTCGCCATCACGAACGGGATTGCGCAACATGCGCAAGGGATCGCCGCCCGCAACCGGAATGCTTTCGATGCGGCCCCCCTGGTTGGCCCAGGGATTGTCGAGCGCCTGCTTCACATCGAGGATCGGCGCCGCCGGCACGCTGCCGGCAAAGTCCACCAGCCACTCGGCCGTGGTCTTGGCGGACAAGGCTTCGTCAAGCAGCTGCGTGACAAGATCGCGGTTCGCCAGGCGCTCCTTGAAGGTGAGAAAGCGCGGGTCGCGGGCCAGCTGCGCGCGCCCGACCTTGCCGCACAGGATGCCCCAGAACTTTTCCTTGTTGCACATCAGGTAGATCCAGCCGTCCCTGGTGCGATAGGTCTGGCAGGGCGTGAGCGAGGGATGGGCCGAGCGCGTGCTGCGCGTGGTGGCGGCGCCGGCATTCAGGTACCAGTTGCCGATGTAATTCAGGTTGTACAGGGCGAGGTCGAACAGGCTCACGTCCACGTCGCGGCCGCGTCCGCTGTGCTCCGCCTCGCGGATGCCGGCGACAAGGGCATACCCCATGACGACACCGGTCATCAGGTCGATCATGGACAAGCCAAAGCGCGCCGGCGGTGCGTCGGGCTCACCGGTGAGGTGAAAGTAGCCGGTCTCCGCCTGCATCAGGTAGTCGTAACCCGGCCATTTTTCCCTCTCGTTGCCGCGCCCGTAACCGGTAAGGTGGGAGCAGACGATGCGCGGGTTCACATCCTCGAGGTGGCGGTAGGTGATGCCGATCCGGTCGGGCACATCGCCACGCAGGTTGCTGGCCACGCCATGCGCGCCGGCAACGAGCTTTCGAAAGATCTCCCGGCCCTCGGGCTTGGTGATGTCGAGGGTGAGGCTTTTCTTGCCGCGGTTCAGCCCCTGGTAGAACACGCTGCGTGCGGTCTCCGGCAACTCGTCGCGAAAGTAGGGCCCGACGCTGCGCGACATGTCGCCGCCATCATTGGGATTTTCGATCTTGATGACCTCGGCGCCGAGGTCGGACATGAACTGGGTGCCGAACGGGCCGGCACCATATTGTTCAACCGCGAGAATGCGTAGGCCCTTGAGCAGCATGCCGACTCCGGATTCTGATGGGAGATATTGGGGGTGGGGAACAAGTGACTTTGTTCTATCATACCAACTCACACTCTCACCCTAGCGATGCCGACAGGAGAAGCTGACATGCTTCAACGCAATGCAGCCCGACACAGACACTGGCGCGCCTCGGTTGCCCTGATTCGCATGTTCGCCTGCATGGCCATGGGCACTGCGTCGGCAATCCTGTCCGTCCCTGCGCTGGCGCAGGCCTGGCCCTCGAAACCGGTCAGGATCATCGTCCCGTTCCCGGCCGGCAATGCCGGTGATGTCACGGCGCGCACGCTCACCGAACCGCTGGGCCAGCGTCTCGGCCAGGCCATCATTGTCGACAACCGGCCCGGGGCTGCGGGCAACATCGGCATGGAAGCAGTCAAAAAATCCGCACCCGATGGCTACACGCTGCTGGTGACCTCGCTGTCGCCGCTGGTGGTCAATCCCGTGGTCATGAAGTCGCTGCCCTACGACCCGATCAAGGATTTCCAGCCGGTGGCGCGCATTGGCTGGACCGGCCTCATGCTGGTAGCCAACACCGGCTTCCCGGCCAACTCGGTACAGGAGCTGGTAAGCATGGCAAAGGCCGCGCCAGGCAAATACAACTACGCCCATATCGGCGCCGGCACCCTGTCGCACCTCACCATGGAGCTGTTCCTGCAGGCCGCCGGCATCAACGTGGTCGGCATTCCCTACAAGGGCAGTTCGCAGGCGCTCACCGACGTGGTCGGCGGGCAGGTGCCGCTGATGTTCGACGGCATGACCTCGGCCAACGTGCAGGTCAAATCGGGCAAGCTGAAAGGGCTTGCGGTGTCTTCTCCGCGCCGCTCGGTGTTCGCGCCGACGGTGCCGACGCTGGGGGAGTCCGGCGTGGCCGCCCTGAAGGACGTGGACGTGCTCGGCTGGACCGGCATGCTCGGGCCGGCCGGCATGCCGCGCGACATCATCAACCGGCTGAACGCCGACGTGAACGCCATCGTGCAGACGCAGGACATCAGGGACCGCTATGCCGGGCAGAACCTCGAAGTGTTCCCGCCCGGCTCAGCCGACGACTTCGCTGCCTATATCCGCATCGAGTCGGAGAAGTGGAAGAAGGTCGGCCGCGACGCCAACGTGCAGCCGCAGTAGGGCGCGGCCGGCATCCTTAATGACAAAGGGCTGTCTGGGCGACCCCCAGGACAGTCCTGTTCTTTCGAGAGCGTGGAACACGCGGCACCTGGCCTCGAAGCGACAGCCTATTTCTTGTCGTAGCTGTAGAAGCCGCGGCCGGTCTTGCGACCGAGGTAACCGGCCTCGACCATTTCCACCAATAGTGGTGCGGGGCGGTACTTGGAGTCCTTGAACGACTCGTAGAACACGTTCATCACGTCGAGCATCACGTCCAGCCCGATCATGTCGCATAGCGCGAGCGGGCCGATGGGGTGGTTGCAGCCGAGTTTCATGCCCTCGTCGATGTCTTCGGGCGTTGCCACGCCCTCGCCCAGCGCAAAGCACGCCTCGTTCAGCATCGGCACGAGGATGCGGTTGACCGCAAAGCCGGGCGAATTGCGCACCACAATGGGTGCCTTGCCGATCTTCACCACCACGGCGCGCACCGCGGCCAGGGTGTCGTCGGAGGTCTGCATGCCGCGGATCAACTCGACCAGCGCCATCACTGGCACCGGGTTGAAGAAGTGCATGCCGATGAACTGCGACGGGCGCTTGGTCGCCGCGGCCAGCTTGGAGATGGAAATCGACGAGGTATTGCTCGCGATCAGGGCATCGGGCTTCACGACGGCATCGATCGAGGCGAAGATCTTCTGCTTGAGGCCGATGTTCTCGGTGGCCGCCTCGATCACCAGGTCGCAATCAGCCAGCGCCTTCATGTCAGTGGAGATCGTCAGTCGGGCCAGAGTCGCCGCCTTGTCGGTAGCGGTCATTTTCTGCTTGTTGACCATGCGATCCAGGCTGGTGTCGATGGTTTTCATGGCACGCTCGAGTGCAGCCTGCGCGATGTCCGTGATCACGACCGGGAAGCCTGCCGTCGCGCAAACCTGCGCAATGCCATTGCCCATGGTGCCGGCGCCGATGACGCCAATCGTCTTGATGTCCATACCGTGTTCCTCAAGTTGTCGCTATTGAATGAATGCGCCGGCACAACTGGCCCGTTTGCCTGTCCGCCATGGCTGACCGCCTGGCCTGGCCACCGGCGGCGGGCCCCGCAGTCTAGCACCGGGAAAGGCGGAATTCAGGCTGCCGGCGCGCCTCCCGGCATGCCCCGCCTGGCCATGTTTTCTTCGGACTTCTTCCCCGGACTAACTCATCCCACCCCGAACTGCGAACGAATACGCTAATCGATGACAGTTCCGGACCCGTTTGCAACAGCAGCGACACATCCTGGCGCTTTTGGCACGTGTATGGCGCGCACGAGGCATGCGTGATTTCCAGCCTGTCGGCGGATGCCTACACGCATGAGCATGTCGAGGCGATGCGTACCATCCTGCCGCAGTTGTCGGCGCTGGTCGTCAAGGGCCGGCTGTACGAGCTGGTAGTGCGATCGCAATTCGAATCGGAGCGGCTGTTGCGCAACGTGCTGCCCGAGGCCATCGTCAAGCGACTGAAGGCCGGCGAGGAGACCATCGCCGACGGGTTTCCCGAAGCGACCGTGGTGTTCGTGGACCTCGTGAATTTCGTCACGCTCTCCGCGACCATGTCGCCGGCGGGCGTGGTGATTGTGCTCAACCGCAGCTTCTCGGCCTTCGATGCGCTGGGCGAGAAATGCGGCGTGGAAAAGATCAAGACCAGCGGCGACACCGTCAACATGGCCAGCCGCATGGAGGCCAACGGCGCCCCGGGGCGCATCCATGTCACGCGGGGGGGGTACGACAAGCTCAAGGATGACTTCGAGTTCGAAGCGCGCAGCATGACGCCTCTCAAGGGCATCGGCGAAATGGAAACCTATTTCCTCAATGCGCCGAAGCCGGGCCGCGAGTACCGCGCGATGTCATCGACCCCGTTTGCCGGGGCAGAGGGCGACGGTGAAACGGTGCTGCCGGAGCAACAACGCCGTCACCACCGGAACTGAGAGCGGTATAGCCCTCCTGCAGGCCCAACGAGGGATGCTTTTCAGGTATAAACATCGCAGTAGCGCGCAGGCTGCATCAACAGGATTACGGGTAAGTGGACGAACTGCTCCGCACACTGCCTGGAGCAGGCAGAACAGATCAGAAGCTCGCATCCGGATTTTTCTTCCGCCAGCCCAAAAGCCGGCAGCAAGCACATCGACTCCAGGCATGCACTCCCGGCTCAAGTATTCACCCGCTCGCGCGATCCTCTTCATCTCGATCGGCACCGGCTTCATGGCTGCGGCCGACATCTGCATGAAGTACCTGGCCGGGAGCCATTCGCTACCGTCCATCCTGTGGCTGCG
>CAXNGL010000085.1:0-10583 GCA_964201515.1 Burkholderiales bacterium | reverse complement strand
TACTTCGCCTTGAAGGCGAGGTCGTTGGACACCGCCTTGACGATGTCCTGGGCGTCGTCGAACACGCCGCGCACCGCGATGTTGTGGATATTGGCGTCCTGCAGCGAGTACATCTGCGCCGCCTGGAACGGGCTCATCTTGCCGTGCGGTGACAGCATGAACACGCGCACGTTCTTCTTGCCGCGCAGGGCGTACTCGGCCGCCGACCCGGTGTCCCCCGATGTGGCCCCCAGGATGTTGAGCGACTCGCCGCGACGTTCCAGCACGTACTCGAACAGGTTGCCGAGCAATTGCATGGCCACGTCCTTGAACGCCAGCGTCGGGCCATTGGAGAGCTGCAGCAGGGCGAGGCCGGGCTCCAGCACCTTCAGCGGAGTGATGTCCTCCGAGCGGAACGCGGTTCTCGTATAGGTGCGATCGACGATGGCGCGCAGATCGGCCGCGGGGATGTCGTCGATGTACAGGGACAGGATCTCGAAGGCGAGGTCGCGGTAGCCCAGGGTGCGCAGCCGTTTCAGGTCGGATGCACCCAACTGCGGATAGGACTGCGGCACGGCAAGGCCGCCGTCGGGTGCGAGGCCTTCGAGGAGAATGTCGCAGAACGGCTTGGCGTCCTTGCTCGTCGCGTCTCCGCGGGTGCTGATGTACCTCATTTGCATATTCCCGACGATGCGAGGGGAAATACCTCGATGCGCTCCCCTATGTCAGTGCGCCTGCGGGCACCACCGTCAAGCCCTGTCACTTCAACTCCTCGAGCCGGATGCGCGTGACCTTGCCGCTCACCACCGGCAGGCCTTCGATGCGCGCAATGGCGGCGTTGATGGCCTTCTCGCGCGTGGCGTGGGTGAGCATGATGATGTCCACCTGCTCCTCGCCTTCTGATGGTTCCTTCTGCACCATGGCATCGATGGAAATCTGCCCGTCGGCCAGGATGCGCGTGATGTCCGCCAGCACGCCGGGGCGGTCCACCACGCGCATGCGCAGGTAGTAGGACGTAACGACCTCCTCCATCGGCAGGATGCGCGTGGCGGCCAGCTGGTCGGGCTGGAACGCCAGGTGCGGCACGCGGTGCTCGGGATCGGCGGTGTGCAGGCGCGTGATGTCGACGAGGTCGGCCACCACGGCGGAGGCCGTGGGCAGGGAGCCCGCGCCGGCGCCGTAGTACAGGGTCGCGCCCACCGCGTCGCCGTTCACCAGCACCGCGTTCATCACGCCCTCGACATTGGCAATCAGGCGCTTCTCCGGAATCAGCGTGGGATGCACGCGCAATTCAATGCCCTCGGCCGTCCTGCGGGTGATGCCCAGCAGCTTGATGCGGTAGCCCAGTTCCTCGGCGTACTGGATGTCCTCGCGCGTGAGTTTCGAAATGCCCTCGGTATAGGCGCGCTCGAATTGCATGGGGATGCCGAAGGCGATCGCCGACATGATGGTGAGCTTGTGCGCGGCATCGATGCCTTCGATGTCGAAGGTGGGATCGGCCTCGGCATAGCCGAGCTTCTGCGCCTGCGCCAGCACCTCGGCGAAGGGCAGGCCCTTGTCGCGCATGGTCGACAGGATGAAGTTGGAGGTGCCGTTGATGATGCCGGCGATCCATTCGATGCGATTGGCGGTAAGCCCTTCGCGCAACGCCTTGATGATGGGGATGCCGCCGGCCACCGCCGCCTCGAAAGCCACCATGACGCCTTTCTTTTGCGCGGCGGCGAAGATCTCATTGCCGTGGGTGGCGAGCAGCGCCTTGTTGGCGGTGACAACGTGCTTGCCGTTGGCGATGGCCTTGAGCACGAATTCCTTGGCTACCCCATAGCCGCCGATCAGCTCGATGACGATGTCGATGTTCGGATCGGACACGACCTCATTGGCGTCCCCGGTGACCGCGACTTTGCCGCCGGTGAGTTTCTTCGCCCGCTCGGTGTCCTTGTCGGCCACCTTCGCGATGACGATGCCGCGACCGGCGCGTCGCGTGATTTCTTCCTGGTTGCGGCCCAGCACTTCCCAGACGCCGCTGCCGACCGTGCCGATGCCCAGCAGGCCTACATTGATTGGTTTCATATTGCTCATTGCCGTACTCACTTGAGTGATTTCTTGAAGTTGAACGAGGTGATGACCATGCCCTCGCGAAAGTAGAACTTGTGCGCCTGCTGTCGGTGTGTTCCGGAATCGAGAATAAACGACTCACAACCTGCACCCTTGGCAATGGCCTGCAAGTGCGCCATCAATCATTGCTAGGCACGGCGCTTTCGGTAGGTTTCGCAAAAGCGCGCGATGCGGCCGATCGCCTCGGCGAGATCGTCGCTGTTGGGCAGGAACACGATGCGCACATGGTCCGGATGCGGCCAGTTGAAGCCGGTGCCCTGCACCACCAGCACTTTTTCCGCCTCCAGCATCTCGAGGATGAACTCCTTGTCGTCCATGATCGGATACACGGCCGGATCGAAGCGCGGGAAGAGATACAGCGCGGCCTTGGGCTTGAAACAGGTCACCCCGGGAATCTCTGTCAGCAGCTTGTGCGCGAGGTCGCGCTGGCGCAGCAGGCGCCCGCCCGGCCCGACCAGGTCGTTGATGCTCTGGTAGCCGCCCAGCGCCGTCTGCACGGCGAACTGCCCGGGCACGTTGGCGCACAGGCGCATGGAGGCGAGGATGTTCAGGCCTTCGAGGTAATCCTGCGCATGCCGCTTGTCGCCGGAAATGACCATCCAGCCGGTGCGGTATCCACACGCCCTGTAGTTTTTTGACAGGCCGTTGAAGGTCATGAACAGCACGTCGTCGGCCAGCGAGGCGAGCGAGGTGTGCGTCGCCCCGTCATAGAGCATCTTGTCGTAGATCTCGTCGGCCATGAGGATCAACTGGTGCTCGCGCGCGATGGCGACCAGCTCATTGAGCATGTCGTCGGGATACAGCGCGCCAGTGGGGTTGTTCGGGTTGATGACCACCATGGCGCGCGTGCGCGGCGTGATCTTCGAGCGCAGGTCGGCGAGGTCCGGCAGCCAGCCCGCGCCCTCGTCGCACAGGTAATGGCGCGGCTTGCCGCCGGAGAGGCTGACCGCGGCCGTCCACAGCGGATAGTCGGGCGCCGGGACCAGCACCTCGTCGCCGGCTTCCAGCAGGCCCTGCATGGCCATGACGATGAGTTCAGACACGCCATTGCCGACGATGATGTCGTCCAGGCCCACGCCGGCGATGCGCTTTTGCTGGGCGTACTGCATGATGGCCTTGCGCGCCTGAAAAAGGCCGCGCGAATCGGTATAGCCGGAGGCGCTTTGCAGATTGACGATGAGGTCGTGGCGCATCTCGTCGGGGGCATCGAAGCCGAACGGCGCCAGGTTGCCGATGTTGAGCTTGAGGATACGCTGGCCTTCCTCTTCCATCTGCTTGGCGCGCGCCATGACCGGTCCACGGATGTCGTAGCAAACGTCGGCGAGCTTGGATGACTTGCGTATCGTCTTGAGCATGCTGTTTCCTTGCCATTCGATTTTCTGCCATGGGGCAAAATGCACCCGATCGCAATCTGCAGCAGGTGGCCCGATGAATCGAAGTGGAACCACCCCTCCCGGATGCCATCCCAAGGTGCCAATCCAGCCACACTACAGTGCAAAAAGATATAATTCTAACCGACACTTAGGTGCAATTGCCGGGAAGTCGCTGCAACTTTGCAGGTGCGCGCTACCCACGACCACCCACCTGGGTCCAACGAATGGAAACCCGCCGTCTTGAAACTGCACGCCGCCCCGCAAACATCCATCAACACCTTCTCCGGGTACGGCGAGGACTACGTCGCGGTCAACGGCGAGCGCATCGCCAAGAGCGTCGTCGTCCTTCCCGAGCGCATCCTCGGCGACTGGGAGGCACGCAGCCTTGACACCCTCACCGTGGCGCAGCTGGAAGCATTGCTCGCGCTCGACCGGGAAGTCATCCTGCTCGGCACCGGGCGGCGCATGCGCTTCCCGCCCGCCCATGTGATGCGCCCGGCCATGGCCAGGTTCGCGGCGGCCGGGGTGGGCCTCGAAGTGATGGACGTGCAGGCCGCCTGCCGCACCTACAACATCCTCGTGGCCGAGGAACGCAAAGTGGCGGCAGCGCTGCTGCTCGGCTAAGGCGCTGGCAAGCACTCATGGCAATCGCCTCCCCCATCGCGCGCTGGACACTGCTGCTGACGGCCCTGTTCACGCTGGCGTGGTTCTCCAACATCGGCTATCGCAAGCTGGTCAAGGCCGACGAGGGCCGTTACGCCGAGATTCCGCGCGAGATGGTCGCCAGCGGAGACTGGCTCACGCCGCGCCTGAACGGCTACAAGTATTTCGAGAAGCCCGCGCTGCAGTACTGGGCGACTGCCGTGGCGTTTTCGCTGTTCGGCCAGCAGGACTGGGCGGCGCGCCTGTGGACGGCACTCACCGGCTTCCTTGGCGTGCTGATGATCGGCTGGCTGGGCAATCGCATCTGCGGCCCGCCCACCGCGAATAGCGGTCCAGGCGCTGGAAGTGAAACACCCGCTGGCCTCTTGGCCGCGATTGTCCTCGGCGGCATGGCGATCTACGTCTTCTCGGGGCACTTCCTGACACTCGACATGGGCGTGGCATTCTTCATGACGGCAGCGGTGCTCGCCGTGTGCATGGCGCAAGCCGACGCTGCCGGGCACGCCGCGCAGCGCAACTGGATGCTGGCAGGCTGGGCTGCGATGGCGCTGGCGGTGCTGTCCAAGGGGTTGATCGGCCTGGTGCTGCCGGTGGCGGCGGTGGGCGGCTATATCCTGCTGGCGCGCGACTGGCGCATGCTCACGCGCCTGCACCTTGTGGCCGGGGGAGCGGTGTTCCTCCTGGTATCCGCCCCGTGGTTCGTCGCAGTGTCGCTGGCCAATGACGAGTTCTACCAGTTCTTTTTCGTCCAGGAACACTTCCAGCGATTCCTGACAAAAGCGCACGGGCGCTTCCAGCCCTGGTGGTACTTCATCCCGATTCTTGCCATTGGCGCGACGCCGTGGCTGCTGTCCGTGCTGGTCGGCTATTGGCGTGCATGGCGCAGCGTGCCAGGGCAACACTTCCAGGCGGCGCGCTTTCTCGCCATCTGGTGCACCGTGGTGTTCGTGTTCTTTTCGGCATCCAGTTCCAAGCTCGGGTCCTACATCCTCCCGCTCATGCCAGCCGCAGCACTGCTGGCCGGCATGCAGTTGCGGCAGGCTTCGCGCGGACTGATGCTGGCGCAGGCCCTGCTCGCCGCCGTGCTGGGCATCGCCGCGGCGGCGCTGGCGCCGCGCATCACCGGGTTTGCCGAACCGGTGCTGCCCGCGGAGTTGCTGGCCGACTATGTGCCGTGGGTGATGACTGCCGGCGCATTGCTTGCCGTGTGCGGCGTTGTTGCGGCGGCACTGGCATGGCAGCGGCGCTCGCTGCTGTCGGTCGTTGTGCTGGCCGCGGGCGGACTCGGCTTCACGCAGGTTGCCGGCAGCGGGCACGAGGTCTTGTCGTCACTGTATTCCGCGTATGATGTGGCTCAGAAAATCAAGCCCCGACTGCATGCCGCAACGCCCGTCTACACCGTGAATACGTTCGACCACACCCTGCCCTACTACCTGGGCCGAACGGTCACCATGGTGTCCTACAAGGACGAGCTGGCCGTCGCCATCGGCTGGGAGCCGCACAAGTTCCTCCCCGACCTGCCGGCCTTCGAGCGGGCATGGGCGAGCGACCAGGAAGCCTTCGCGATGTTCGCCCCGAAGGATTTCGACGCGCTGCCGGCGCCCCTCAGGCAGACCATGAGCATCATCCAGCGCGACCCGCGCCGCGTGATGGTGGAGAAAAGGCGGGATCAGCCATTGCCCAACGCCCCGGGCGCCACGGCAGCGGAATCGCGCCCGTGACCGCCGTGAGCCTCGGCTTCCTGTTGTGCGGCGTGCTGCTCAACGCCGCGGCGCAACTGCTGCTCAAGGCGGGCACCAACGCAGTGGGGCATTTCGAATTCACCGCGGAGAATTTCCTGCCCGTCGGAATGCGCCTGGCACTGGAGCCGCACATCCTCGGCGGCATGGCGTGTTACGTGGTCAGCCTGGTGGTGTGGATCCTGGGCCTGTCGCGCGTGCCGGTGAGCGTGGCCTACCCCATGCTTTCCATCGGCTATGTGCTCAACGCGGCGGCCGCCTGGTATTTCTTCGGCGAATCGCTCACCGCGCAAAAGCTGGTGGGCATCGGCTTCATCATCCTTGGCGTGGTGCTGGTCACGCGCAGTCCAGCATGAGCGGCCAGAACGACTCACAACGATGACCTCGACCGGCACCGCCCCCTTCCTGCCCTTCACGCGCCCGTCCATCGATGAGGAGACCATCGCCGGCGTGGCCGAGGTGCTGCGCTCGGGATGGATCACCAGCGGCCCGCAGGTGAAGGCCTTCGAGCAGTCGCTCTCCGAACTGTGCGCGGGACGCCCCGTGCGCGCTTTCAACTCGGGCACCGCGGCCCTCGAAATCGCGCTGCGCGTCGCCGGCGTCGGCGCGGGCGACGAAGTCATCACCACGCCGCTGTCCTGGGTGTCCACGGCCAGCGTCATCCTGCAGGTGGGCGCGCGCCCGGTGTTCGTGGACATCGACCCGGTCACGCGCAACATCGACCTGGCACTCGTCGAGCGCGCCATCACACCCAAGACCCGCGCCATCATGCCGGTCCATTTGGCCGGATTGCCGGTGGACATCGACCGGCTGCATGCCATTGCCACGAAGCACGGCCTGCGCGTGATCGAGGATGCGGCACAGGCGATTGGCGCCACCTGGGGCGGCCATCCGATCGGCGCGCATCCCAAGAGTGACCTGGTCACCTTCAGCTTCCACGCCAACAAGAACATCACCACCACCGAGGGCGGCTGCCTGGTGCTGCCGAATGACAGTGCCGCGCATTCGGGTGAACTGGCCCTGGCCGAAAAACTGCGCCTCATGGGCGTGGTGCGCTCGGGCGAGGACGGCATGGAAGTCGATGTCGTGGGCGGCAAGTACAACCTCACCGACGTCGCGGCGCGCATCGGCAACGGCCAGCTGAAGCGACTGGACGAATTCACTTCGCGCCGCAAGGCCCTGGCTCGGCGCTATTTCGAGCGCTTCGATCCGAGCCTCGTGGCGGCCGGTTGCGAGCTGCCGCCCACCGACTTCGAGCATTCGTGCTGGCACATGTTCCAGGTGGTGCTGCCCGAGCGTCGCGCAAACGGAGCCGCCGCGATGTCGCGCGCCGATTTCATCCGCGGCATGCGCGAGGCCGGCATCGGCATCGGCGTGCACTATCCGGCGATTCATCTCTTTGCGCTGTACCGCAAGCTGGGCTGGAAGGATGGCGACTTGCCCCACGCCGAGCGCATCGGCCGAGGCATCGTTACCCTGCCGCTCTTCCCCGCCATGGCCGATACGGACGTGGACCGCGTCTGTGCCGCAATAACCTCGGTAATCGGAGACCTGCAATGACCCAGTCCATCACCGCGGAAAGCGCCGCCGCAATCGGCGTTGCAAGCGCGGGGTCGGGGCCCCAGGTATCCATTGTCGTTCCCGTCTACAACGAGGAGCCCGGCCTGGCCGCCCTCTTCGCGCGGCTTTACCCGGCGCTGGACGCCATTGCTGCCGGGGGACGCAGCTACGAGATCGTGTTCGTCAACGACGGCAGCCGCGACCGCTCCGCGGCGCTGCTGCGCGAGCAGTTCCAGAAGCGTCCCGACGTGACGCGAGTCATCCTCTTCAACGGCAACTACGGCCAGCACATGGCCATCATGGCGGCCTTCGAGCAATGCCGCGGCGACATGATCGTGACGCTGGATGCCGACCTGCAGAACCCGCCCGAGGAAATCGGCAAGCTGCTCGCCAAGATGGACGAAGGCTTCGACTGCGTGGGCACTATTCGCGTGCAACGGCAAGACAGTGCCTTCCGGCGCTACGCCTCGCGGCTGATGAACGCCACGCGCGAGCGCATCACGCGCATCCGCATGACCGACCAGGGCTGCATGCTGCGCGCCTACAGCCGCGACATCGTGGCGGCGATCAACGCCTGCCGCGAAGTGAACACCTTCATCCCCGCCCTCGCCTACACCTTCGCGCGCAACCCGGTGGAGATCGAAGTGGCGCACGAGGAGCGCGCGGCGGGAGAGTCGAAGTATTCGCTGTACAGCCTGGTTCGCCTCAACTTCGACCTGGTAACGGCGTTTTCTCTGGTGCCGTTGCAGGCGTTTTCGTTTGCCGGCATCCTGATTTCACTGCTCTCGTTTGTCTTCGTTGTCCTCCTCGCCGTGCGGCGGCTGGTGGTCGGGCCGGAAGCCGAGGGGCTGTTTACCCTGTTCGGCATCGCTTTTTTCCTGATCGGCATCACCCTGTTCGGCATCGGCCTCCTGGGTGAGTACGTCGGCCGCATCTACCAGCAGGTGCGCAACCGGCCGCGCTATCTCGTGGAAGCGATCCTGGAGAAGAAGGATTGATCGCAGCCCCATCGCAGCCTGCCGCATCGTATCCCGCCATGCCCGCAGCGACTGCAGTCGTCTTTGCCTATCACGATGTGGGCGTGCGCTGCCTGAATGTGCTCCTCGCGCAAGGTGTGCGCATCACGCTCGTGCTCACCCACGAGGATGACCCGAAGGAGCGCGTGTGGTTCGGCAGCGTCGCGGCGCTGGCCGCCGAACACGGCATTCCGACCATCACGCCGGATGATCCCAACACGCCAGAGACCGTCGAGCGCATTCGCGCGCTGGCACCGGACTTCCTGTTCTCGTTCTACTACCGGCGCATGCTGTCACCGGCGGTCCTCGCGCTCGCGCGCCGCGGCGCTTTCAACATGCACGGCTCGCTGCTGCCGAAATTCCGCGGCCGCGTGCCGGTGAACTGGGCGGTGATCAAGGGCGCGAGTGAAACCGGCGCCACGCTGCACGAAATGGTTGAAAAGCCGGATGCCGGGCGCATCGTCGGACAGCAGTCGGTCGCCATCGGCCCCGACGATACGGCACATGACGTATTTCTGAAGGTCGTCGATGCCTCGGTTGCGGTGCTCGAGCGCAACCTGCCCGGGCTGGTCGACGGGTCTGCAGAACTCACGCACCAGGACCTGGCGCAGGGCAGCTACTTCAGCGGCCGCAAACCCGAGGACGGCCGCATCGACTGGCGCCTGGGCGCGCAGGACATCCACAACCTGGTGCGCGGCGTGGCGCCGCCCTACCCGGGGGCGTTTGCGCAGCTTGCCGCGACTGGCGGCGCGCCCGCCCCCACCCTGCGCATCCTGCGCTCGAAGATGGAACCCGCGCGCCAGGCCCGGGCGGGCGGCCCCGGGTTATATTGCGATTCTGGCGCCTACTTCGCCGACTGCGCCGATGGCGGCGTCCTCAGGCTGCTCGAGCTCGAAGGCGCGCCCGCCCCGGCTATCATCGGCAACACCAAGATCGCGCTGCACTGATTTCACCGGACTGAAACCCAAGGCAATCCCCATGAAAAAGAAGATCCTCATCCTCGGCGTCAACGGCTTCATCGGCCACCACCTGTCGCATCGCATCATCGCCAGGACCGACTGGGAGGTCTACGGCATGGACATGCAGACCGATCGCATCGAGGGCCTGCTCAAGGAGAAGCGCTTTCACTTCTTCGAAGGCGACATCACCATCAACCACGAGTGGATCGAGTACCACATCCGCAAATGCGACACCGTGCTGCCGCTGGTGGCGATAGCCACCCCGGCCACCTACGTGAAGGAGCCGCTGCGGGTGTTCGAGCTGGATTTCGAGGCCAACCTGCCCATCGTGCGCGCCTGCGTGAAGCGCGGCAAGCGCCTGATCTTCCCGTCGACCTCCGAGGTCTACGGCATGTGCGCCGACGGCGAATTCGACCCCGACTCTTCTCCCATGGTGTATGGCCCCATCAACAAGCCGCGCTGGATCTACGCCTGCTCCAAGCAGCTGATGGACCGCGTCATCCACGCCTACGGCATGCAGCAGGGTCTCGACTACACCTTGTTCCGGCCCTTCAACTGGATCGGCGCGGGCCTGGATTCCATCAACACCGCCAAGGAAGGCTCATCACGCGTCATCACCCAGTTCTTCGGCCACATCGTCCGCGGTGAGCCGATCAAGCTGGTGGACGGCGGCACGCAGAAGCGCGCGTTTACCTACATCGACGACGGCATCGATGCCCTGCTCAAGATCATCGAGAACAAGGACGGCGTGGCTAGCAGCCAGATCTACAACATCGGCAACCCGAAGAACAATTTCTCGGTCAAGGAACTGGCCGAGATGATGCTGGAACTCGCCGCCGCCTACCCGGAGTACCGAGCCAGTGCAAAGAAAGTGAAGCTGCAGAAGGTGTCGGCCAACCAGTACTACGGCCGCGGCTACCAGGACGTGCAGAACCGCGTGCCGAAGATCACCAACACCATGGCCGACCTGGCATGGAAGCCGCGCTTCACCATGAAGGAAGCCTTGAAGCGCATCTTCGACGCCTACCGCGGGGACGTGGCGTCGGCGCGGCGGCTGGTCGACTAGATGGCGCGCCGCGGATGGAAGCAATGTGTATGATAATAATATGACTGTATATATACAATTAATGGATATCATTCAGTGAAATTGATCATATCAATTCCGTCGTGCTGAATCTT
>CAXNGL010000084.1:0-10635 GCA_964201515.1 Burkholderiales bacterium | reverse complement strand
AGGCCGAGCCGCCCAACCACACGTCGCGCGACTGCGAGATGTAGAGCAGCGCCCCGGCCAGCGGCGCCGCGACGCAGGGACTGACGATCACTGCCGAAAGGACCCCCATGACGGCCACCGAAACCAGGCGCCCGCCTTCGAGCTTGTGGTGGGCGCGGTGCAGGTGCTGGTGCAGGAAGCCGGGCAGCTGTATGTCATGCCAGCCGAACATGGACAGCGCAAGCCACACGAACACCAGTGCGAACGCACTCAGTACCCAGGGGTTCTGCAACGCCGCTGCCAGCAGCGTGCCCGAATACGCCGCGGCGACACCGGCCAATGCATACGTCACCGCCATGCCCAGCACATAGGCCGCGGAAAGGACGAGCGCACGCAGCTTGCCCAGGTCGCGTCCTTCGCCAATGATGATGCCCGACAGGATGGGGATCATCGGCAGCATACAGGGCGTGAACGCAAGCAGCACACCGAAGCCGAAGAAGCTCGCCATCACCCACCAGAAACTGCCCGACTCGAACAGCGTGGCAATGTCGATGTCGCTGGAGAAAACCGAGGTGGGCGAGGCCGACGAGGCGGGCGAGGGCGCTGATGAGAAGGCATCGCCGCCGCGCGTCGGCACGGGCGTGCTGGTGGCGGCCGCGGCAAGGTCCAGCGACACCCGCTGCTTTTGCGGCGGGTAGCAAACCCCCGCATCCGCGCATCCCTGCGAGGTAGCGACCAGCGTCATGCGCGACGCGCCCGCGCTCACCGGAATCGTGATGGCCACTTCGTTGCGGTAGGTCTCCGTGCGCCCGAAAAACGCATCGGTGTGCGCCTCGCCGCGCGGGTACACCGGCTTGCCCAGCGCCACCGCAAACGGCTCTGCCGCAAACTCGAAGCGCTCGCGATAGAGGTAATAACCCTTGGCGATGCGGTAGCGCACCTCCACCGTCTTGCCGTCGAGCGCGCGGGCGGAGAATTTGAAGGCCTGCTCCGGCTCCAGCAGGTCGCTGGGGTCCAGCGCGTGAGCCTGCGGCGCGCAAAGCACCAGCAGCGCGGTCATGAACAACGCGCGGCACCACGCGGCGGCACCTGCGGATCGCAACGCCAGCAATCGATCCTCGCGCTGCGCGCAGGTGCCGCTCACGGCGCGGTCTCCTTGGCCACCCAGGCAAGATACTCCGGGAGCCCCGCACTCGCGGCCACGGCGATGATTTCCGGCAGCTCATAGGGATGCGCCGAGCGGATCGCCGTCTCCAGCGCAGCATAACGCGCGCGTGTGGTCTTGATCAGCACCGGGTATTCTTCATCGTGCTGCAACTCACCCTTCCAGCGATACACTGACCGGCATGGCGCGAGAACATTGACGCAGGCTGCCAGAGACCCGCTCACCAGCGCACCCGCCAGCGTGTCTGCGCTGGCGCGATCGGGCAAGTTGGTGAATACCAGCAGCGTGTCGCTATCGGCGGTCACGGTCGGTCGCCATCGCTCAAGCCACCTTGCGCCTGGACACGGCCGCCTTCACGCCATCTGCCACTGTCGGAAATCGCAGTACGTAACCCATGTCGCGCTTGAGGCGCCCGTTGACGAGCCGTCGCGACTCGCTCATGAACGACAGCATGGGCGCCGGAATGCGCGCGCGTGCCTCGCTGCGCGGGACTCGCGGTGGCCGTGGCAGGCCGAACCCGTCGGCAACGAGGTCCATCCAGTCCCCCATCAGGATCGCGCTGTCGTCCACGGTGTTATAGATGCCACCGGGGACTTGTTTATCCAGCGCGGCAATGCAGATGCCCGCCAGGTCCTCGGCATGAATGTGGTTGGTGAACACATCATCGTCACGCGTGAGCACCGGCGTGCCCCCGCGCAGGCGGTTGAGCGGGAAGCGGTTATCGCCGTAGATCCCCGGCGCACGCAATACCACCAGCGCCGCGCCAAGTCGCCCGGTCCAATCGGTCAACACCTGCTCGGCGTCGCAACGCCGCCGCGCGCGGTCCGTGCCAGGATTGGTCAGTCGCGACTCATCGACGTGCGCGCCGCGGCAGTCACCATACACGCCGCTGGTACTGATGTAGACCACCCGACTTGGAGGTGCCCCCTTGCCCGCATGCTCAAGGGCATTGACCAGATGGCGGGTACGATCGTCGCGCGCGCCCTTGAGTTGCGGCGGCGCCGAGTGCAATACCACATCGGTTACGGGCAGCTGGCGAAGCGAGTCCGGCCGATCGAGGTCGGCCAGGACCGGTGTCACGCCCATCCCCGACAAGGTTTTCACGCCCGCTTCACTGCGCGTCATGGCGAAAACCGTGAATTTGCGCACCAGTTGCGGCAGTGCCCGCTGTGCAATATCCCCGGTGCCGACGATGAGCAGCCGTCCGGCTTGGGAATTTGCGTGGGGAGCGGCGGTCTTTCTGGCCATCTTCGCGGCAGATTTCATCGAGGTCATCAAGGCACATTGTATCGCGAAGGCCCCATACTCAGCCCCGTAACGCACACTCGGCGAACTTGACAAGCAGGGCGCCGCGCCCGATCCTTGCCGCCCTCCGCCGCGTTCTGCAGGCAAAGCCGATTTCCCTTCCTTTTCAAGAGTCCCGCCATGTCATTCAACGTCACCATCCAAAATACCGGCCACCAATTCCCCGCCGAACCTGGCGAAGTGGTCCTCGATGCCGCGCAAAAAGCCGGGCTGGTCCTTCCCTATGGATGCCGCGACGGCGCCTGCGGGAGCTGCAAGGGCAAGCTGATTTCGGGCACGGTCGACTACGGCGATTACGCGGAGAAGGCCCTGCCGGCCGAGGAAAAAGCCAACGGTGCCGTGCTCTTCTGCCAGGCCAAACCCCTGTCGGACATCGTCATCGAGGCGCGCGAAGTACGCAAGGCGGGAGACATCCCGATCCGCAAACTGCCCTCACGGGTGAAGAAGATGGAGCGCGTGGCTGACGATGTCATGCTGGTGTGGCTGAGCCTGCCCGCCGGCGAGCGCCTGCTGTTCCTGGCCGGCCAGTACGTGGACATCCTGTTGAAGGGCAACGTGCGGCGCAGCTTCTCGCTGGGCAATGCCCCGCACAACGACGACGCGCTGGAATTGCACGTGCGGCTGGTCAAGGATGGCGCCTTCACCGGGCATGTGTTCAACACCATGAAGGAACGCGACATCCTGCGCATCGAGGCGCCGCTCGGCACCTTCTTCCTGCGCGAGGAGAGCGACAAGCCCATCGTGTTGGTCGCCAGCGGCACGGGCTTCGCGCCGATCAAGGCCATTCTCGAGCATGTCTTCAAGCAGGGCACCACGCGGCCCATGACGCTGTACTGGGGCGGGCGGCGGCCGAAGGATCTGTACATGGACGCACTGGCGAAGCAGTGGGCGGTCGAACACCCTGGCTTCAAGTACATACCCGTCATCTCCGACGCGCTGCCCGAAGACGCCTGGACCGGCCGCACCGGCTTCGTGCATCGCGCGGTGATGCAGGACTTCCCCGACCTGTCCGGATGCCAGGTGTATGCTTGTGGCGTGCCCATCATGGTGGATTCTGCGCAGAAGGACTTCATTGCGCAGTGCAAGTTGCCCGAGAACGAGTTCTACGCCGACACCTTCACCACCGCGGCGGATCGCGCCAAATAGAGACTGATGCGCGGCGAAATTACCGCATGCCCTCACGCGACCAAATCAGGCCGCCGCCTCTCCAAGGTAGGCCGCCCGCACCTGAGGGTTGTCGAGGAGGTCGCGGGCATT
Organism: Burkholderiales bacterium; assembly: GCA_964201515.1. Lineage (GTDB taxonomy): Bacteria > Pseudomonadota > Gammaproteobacteria > Burkholderiales > SG8-39 > CAIYPG01. The sequence continues at coordinate 6,929 of CAXNGL010000084.1, read as the reverse complement.
GCCTGACAAGACGATGTCGCCGCTTTCCATGACGTAACCGCGGCTGGCCAGGGCCAGCGCGGCACGCGCGTTCTGCTCGACCAGCAGCACCGTCATGCCTTCGCGATTGACCCGGCGCAACACTTCGAAAATGCGCTGTACCACCTTGGGCGCGAGGCCCATGCTCGGCTCGTCGAGCAGGAGCAGCCTGGGGCGGCTCATCAGCGCGCGGCCAATGGCGAGCATCTGCTGCTCGCCACCCGACAAGGTGCCACCGGTCTGGAGACGGCGCTCATCGAGGATGGGGAACATGTCGAACATGCGATCGCGGTCGGCCGCAATGCCATCGTCATTGCGTGCGTAGGCCCCCATGGCGAGGTTCTCTTCCACCGTGAGCTGCGGGAAGATGCCGCGCCCCTCGGGCACCAGGGCAAGTCCCGCGCGCGCGCGCTCGAAGGCGCGCTGGCCCGCCATGTCGCGATCGCCGTAGCGCACCGCTCCCGGGGCGGTGGGCAACATGCCGGCGATGGCGCGCAGGGTGCTCGACTTGCCCGCGCCATTGGCGCCGATCAGGCACACCAGCTCGCCTTCCTCCACATGCAGGTCGATGCCCTTGACGGCGCGGATGCCGCCGTAGCGCACCTCCAGACTTGTCACACTGAGGAGGCTCATGGGCGTGCGCCTTGCGCAGGCGCTTCTCCCCTAGGCGTGTCATCCACCGCCAAGCCCGACTCCGGCAGCGCGACGCCCAGGTAGGCGTCAATCACGCGCGCATCGCTTTGCACCTCGACGGGCGCACCCTCGATGATGCGCTCGCCGTGATCGAGCACCAGCAGGCGATCGCACAGGCTCATCACCAGTTTCATGTCGTGCTCGATCAGGAGCACCGTGATGCCCAGTTCGCGCACATTGCGCACCAGCCTCGCCAGCGCCCGCGACTCCGTGGCGTTCATGCCCGCCGCCGGCTCATCGAGCGCAATCAGCTTGGGGTCGGTGGCGAGCGCCCGCGCGATCTCCAGCCGCCGCTGGTCGCCATAGGGAAGGCTGCCCGCCGCGTCGTCGGCACGCGCGGCGATGCCGACGAACGTGAGCAGTTCCATGGCGCGCGCTGCGATGCGCTCCTCCTCATCGCGCGTCGCGCGGTTGCGCAACACCGCGCCGATCACGCCGGCGCGCGTGCGCGCATGCCGCCCGATCATCACGTTCTCCAGCGCCGACAGGTTGGCGAAGAGGCGAATATTCTGGAAGGTGCGCGCAATGCCGCGCAGCGTCACCTGGTGCGGCTTGAGGCCATTGAGACCTGCGCCATCGAAGGTGAAACGGCCGGTGTCGGGTGCGTAGATGCCGGTGAGCAGGTTGAACAGCGTGGTCTTGCCGGCGCCATTCGGCCCGATCAATCCGTAGATCTCGCCACGGCGGATGGCAAAGCTCACATCTTCGAGCGCCCGCACGCCGCCAAAGCGCTTGCCCACGCCTTCGCAAGCGAGCAGCACCTCGCCTTGCGTGGCCAGCCTTGCGTTCACCGCGCTCATCGCTGGGCGCCCTCTGCAGCCGGAGCCAGTTCGCGCCGCCGCACCGCCGAGGGCCAGATGCCGCCCGGCCGTACGATCATCACCAGTACCAGCACAAACCCGAATATCAGCATGCGAATCACCTCGGGCTCGATGACCATGTGCCCAAACAGCCACATCTGCAGCGGCCCGACGGTATAGCGCAGGAACGACGGAATGAAGGACAGCAGCACGGCGCCGAGCACCACGCCCCAGATGTTGCCCATGCCGCCCAGGATCACCATCGAGAGCACCATCACCGACTCCACCAGCACGAAGCTCTCCGGGCTGATGAAGCCCTGGATGGCCGAGAACATGCCGCCGGCAACGCCGCCGAAGGATGCGCCCATGGCGAAGGCCAGCAGCTTGATGCGCGTAGTGTCGATGCCCATGGCGCGCGCCGCCACCTCATCCTCGCGGATGGCCTCCCAGGCGCGGCCGATGCGCGAATTCTGCAGCCGCAGGTTGATGAAGATCACCGCGATCATCACCGCGAGCAGCAGGTAGTAATACTTGATCGGGCCGCTGAAGACGAGGCCGAGGAAGGTTTCCGGCTTGGCAAAGCTGAAGCTGCCGAAGGCGAACGGATCGATGCGGCTGATGCCCTGCGGACCATTGGTGATGTTGATGGGCGTGCTCAGGTTGTTCAGGAAGATGCGCACGATCTCGCCGAAACCCAGCGTCACGATGGCAAGGTAATCGCCGCGCAGCTTCAAGGTCGGCGCGCCCAGCAGGATGCCGAACATGGCGGCCACCAGGGCGCCGATGGGCAGGATGACCCAGAAGGGCAGGTGCAGGCCGAAGTGCGGCGAGGCGAGCAGCGCGTAGGTGTAGGCGCCCACGGCATAGAAGGCGATGTACCCCAGGTCGAGCAGCCCGGCAAACCCCACCACGATGTTCAGGCCGAGCGAGAGCATGATATACAGGATGGCAAGATTCATCACGCGCACCCAGGCAGTGCCTGCCGATGCAAGTACAAATGGCAGGATTAGCAGCGCCACGGCAATCAGCGCAATGCCGAACCAGCGGGCCTTGGGGTGATCGCGGAATTTCAGCATGCCCAGTCTCATGCGCGCCTCGTTACGGGTTCCCGCGGCTTCATGCGCGGTCCCCCACGCGTTCGCCGAGCAGCCCCGACGGACGGAACACCAGCACCAGGATCAGCACAATGAAGGCGAACACGTCCTGGTAGTTGGAACCGAACACATTGTTAGTCAGGTCGCCGATATATCCCGCGCCCAGTGCCTCCACCACACCCAGCAGCACGCCACCCAGCATGGCGCCCGGCAGGTTGCCAATTCCCCCCAGCACTGCGGCGCAAAAGGCCTTCAGCCCGAGATTTGCTCCCATGGTGTAGTGGGCGATGCCGTAGTAGCTGGCCACCATAACGCCCGCCACCGCCGCGAGCCCGGCGCCAATGACGAAGGTCATGGCAATGACGTGATTGGCATCAATGCCCATCAGGCCCGCGATGGGGGCATTTTGCGCCGTGGCGCGCATGGCGGCGCCCAGGCGCGTGCGATAGACCAGCCACGCCAGCGCCGCCATGATCAGTGTCGAGATGCCGATGATGGCGAGCTGCACATTGGTGATGGTGGCCTCACCGATGTGAAAGGATTCGATCTGGATGATTTGCGGAAAGGCCAGCGGGTTGCGGCTCCAGATGATCAGGGCAAGGTGCTGCAGGATGATCGAGACGCCGATGGCGGTGATCAAGGAGGCGAGGCGGGGCGCCGTGCGCAACGGCCGGTAGGCCACGCGCTCCATGGCAAAGCCGAGAAACATGCATACAGGAATGGCACACGCCGTCGCGATGGTCACGATGAACAGCGGCGGCAGGCCCGAACCCGAAAGCGCATTGATGATGGTGAATGCCACCATGGCGCCGATCATCACCACTTCGCCGTGCGCAACGTTGATCAGCTGGATGATACCGAACACCATCGTATAGCCCAGCGCCACCATGGCATACACCGCACCCACAGTGACTCCATTGATGAGCTGCTGGATGAAGATGTCCATCAACGCATCCGATTGCGACAGCACGGCACGGCACGGCACGGGGGTGCATGCATTTTCCCTGCCCCCACTTGCGCGGGCCCCACCACAATAAGAAACGGCACCCTCAGGTGCCGTTTCTTCCATGCAGTAGCGATGATGAAATCGCTTATTTCTTTGCCGCGTCCGCCTTGGGTGCATCGGCCTTGGGAGCCGCGGCGGCTGGTGCTGCTGCTGCGGGCGCCGTAGCGGGCGCGGCTGCGGGGGCGGGTGTCGCCGACTGCGCGATGAAGTCCTCGAACGTCACGGTCTGTCCACCCTTGACGACGGCGATCGGCGCGAGCTTGCCATCCTTCATGCTGAAGATGGTGATTTCAGCGTCCTTGCGATCACCCTTCTCATCGAAAGAGATCTTGCCCGTGGCACCGGCAAACTCGATCTTCTGCAGTTCGGGAAGGTACTTCGCGGGGTCCGCCGAACCAGCCTTCTTGATGGCCTCGACGATCAGGTTCGCTGCATCGTAGGTGAAGGGCGAGTAGAGGATCGGGTCGACCTTGTACTTGGCCTTGTAGGCATCGAGGAATTTTTTCGACGCGGCCTGCGGCGGGATGCCGGCCTGCGAGCACAGCAGTCCGTCCGCGGCCTCACCGGCCAGCTCCTTCATCTTGTCGGTGCAGGCGCCGTCGCCGAATGCGAACACTGCCTTGATCTTGAGCTCGCGCGCCTGCTTCAGCAGCGGGCCACCGGTCGCATCCATGCCGCCGTAGAACACGGCATCCGGATTGCGACCCTTCAACTTGGTCAGCACGGCCTTCCAATCGGACTGTTTGTCGTTGCCCTTCTCGCGCGGCAGCACGCGAATCTTGGCAGCCTTGAGCGCCTTCTCGACTTCATTGGCGAGGCCTTCGCCGTAGGCGGTGGCGTCATCGATGATGGCAACCGTCTTGGGCTTGGCATTCGAAGCCAGGTAGTTCGCCACCGCCGGGCCCTGCTGGTCGTCGCGGCCGACGACGCGGAACACGCCTTTGAACCCCTGCTCGGTGAGCTGCGGGTTGGTGGCCGATCCGGAGATCATGGGCAAGTTGGCGGTGTTGTAGACCGCGGAGGCCGGGATGGAGGTGCCCGAATTCAGGTGACCGACAACGCCGGCAACCTTGGCATCCACCAGCTTTTGTGCGACCGTGGTGCCGACTTTCGGATCGGCCTGGTCGTCTTCGGACACCATGACGAATTTCACTTCCTTGCCGTCGATCTTGAACTTGGCGGCCGTTGCTTCTTCGAGCGCGAGGCGCACACCGTTTTCGTTGTCCTTGCCCAAGTGGGCGATCCCGCCGGTCAGCGGCGCAACGCTGCCGATCTTCACTTCCATGGATGGCGGGGCCGGGGGGGCTGCCGCGGGCTTGGGCGGCTCTTCCTTGCTGCAGCTTGCCAGGCCGAGTGCGGCAAGCGCAGCCACGGTTGCAAGGCTCAGAATGCGAACACGGGTAGCAATCATGTGAAACTCCCTTTGGGAATGGTGACGGAACAAAATCGAATCAGGATGAGGCCAATGCGGCGGATTATGCGTACTGCCGGGAAACCTTGTCAATTCAGGGGCCTAATGATGTTTTCAGAGGGCCCTGCCCAATTGGCGGGATACTCCCCCTCTAGCGGCCCTGCTTCAGGGCGCCAAACGGTAATTCCGTTAGGCGCTCCAAGACATTGGGCGCAAGCAACCGGTTTGGCGCCGGCAAACAAAAGGCCGGTCTATCCCGGCCCTTGTTCACTGCGTGCTGCCTGAAAATTACTTCTGCGACATCACCCATTTCGCCAGAACGGCGGCTTCCTTCTCGTTGATGGTGGTATTGGGCGGCATCGGCACCTGGCCCCACACCCCGACGCCACCGGCGCGAATCTTCTTGGCCAGGTTGACCTCGGCGTTCTTGTCACTGCGATACTTGGCTGCCACTTCCTTGTAGGAAGGGCCGACCACTTTCTTGTCGATCGCGTGGCAGGCGAGGCAGGCCTTTTCCTGCGCCAGTTTGGCGGCATCCTGCGCGGATGCTGCACTGCTGAGGGCCAAGGTGCCGACAGCGGCGGCAATAAGGGAAATGCGCTGAATGTTCATCAAAGCTCCTGTTGATGGGGATGGAAGATGGTGCAAATGAATGGGGTCGCCAAAAAGTTCGCCATGCTAGCTGTTTTGGGCCGCGCTGAAAACTGTGACCACCCTGTTTGATTATCGTTCTCGCGGCCTGCCTCAGCCTGGGATACCCGGCTGCCGAACGCGCAGGCTCTCCAGCAACGCATCCAGGTTCGACTCCGGTGGCAGGCATGTAACGCCCTCGCACACCCAGGCGTTGACGCCGGCGCCTTCGGCCATGGGTTTCGCCAGCACCGGCGGCAGGGACAACGAGGCTGCTTGCTGGTTGTCGCGTACTGCCCCGGTTTCGCCCGGGACGGCCATAACGAGGGTGCCCGGCAGGTAGTGCGCCGACAGGGCTCGCTGCCATGCGCCCAGCTCGGCTTGCGGCCCGCGCAGGATCACCGTGCGCGGCGGCTCGAGGATTTCCGCGAGCGCCATCAGCAGCGTGGCATAGCCCGACGGGCGCTCGCGAATGCGCGCGAAGTACAGTCCCACGGTGCGTTCGGCGGCCAGGGCGTAGCGCATTTCGCCGGTGATGAAGGACAGCCGCTGGAGCGCCAGCGCGGCAACGCCATTGCCCGAGGGCGTGGCGTTATCGTGCCCGGGCTTGCCGCGGTGGAACAGGGTCTCGTGATCGTGGCTGGTGAAAAAGAATCCTCCCTGCTGGCGGTCTTCGAATTGTTCCAGCAGCGCATCGGCAAGCTGCTCAGCGAATTCGAGGACAGCCCCGTCGTAGCGGCACTGCAGGAGTTCGATCGCGGCGGCCAGCAGGAACGCGTAATCGTCCAGGTAGCCATTGAGACGCGCGCGGCCGTCCTTCCAATTGGCGTACAGCCGTCCGCGCTGACCTGCTTCACTTGTCCCGGCGCTTGCGCCGCCTTCACTCGGCGCCTCGACCTGCCAGAGTTCGCGGCGAATGAAATCGAAGGCCCGCCGCGCCGCATCGACCCATTTCTCGCGCCCGAACACGCGGCCGGCACGGGCGAGGCCCTGGATTGCCAGGGCATTCCAGCCGGTCAGCAGCTTGTCGTCGCAACCGGGGTGGATGCGCCGCGCGCGCGCGGCAAACAGCTTGGCGCGTCCGGATTTGAGCATGGCCTCGCACTGGGTCAGTGAACGCCCCAGATGCTTGGCGACCGCCGGCAATGGTCGCGACACCCGCAGATGCCAGTGGTGTCCCTCGAAGTTCGGCGGCGCATCCAGGCCGAAGTGCAGAGCGAGCACGTCATACTCTACGGGCGCCACCACCTCGCGCACCTGCTCCGGCGTCCAGACGT
>CAXNGL010000083.1:0-10659 GCA_964201515.1 Burkholderiales bacterium | reverse complement strand
GGTCGTCGATGTTGACCCCGAGCTTGGCGGCGTACTGCGGGTCGAGCGCGTTCTCCGCGTCGATGAAAGCGGCGGTGCCGCCCACTTTCTGCGCCTCGGCGATGACCTGCAGCGTGAGCGTGGTCTTGCCGGAGGACTCCGGGCCGTAGATTTCGATGACGCGCCCGCGCGGCAGGCCGCCCACGCCCAGAGCAATGTCCAGGCCCAGCGAACCGGTGGAAACCACCTGGATGTCCTGCAGCGCCTGCGAATCCATCTTCATGATGGAGCCCTTGCCGAACTGCTTCTCGATCTGCGCCAGCGCCGCCTGCAGGGCCTTGGTCTTGTTGTCGTCCATGGTATTGTCCTCGTCGAATTCGGTTTTGATTATGGCATAAACGGTCGGGTGCCAGACCGGTTGACCTGTATTTTTATACAGTTCCTGGGCAAACGCAAGCGGCATCGGATTTTCCGCGTATTTTCAATGCCCTCGCGCTCTGCGGCAGCGCTGCCCGCGGCGCCCCGGCTACCTGCCGGCGGGACGCGGCGGCACGATGTAGCGGTACAGCACGGTGCGCGTGGTGCCGCTGATCATGACCTTTTCCTCGAAGTCGAAACTCAGCACTTTTTCCGGCACCCAGGGCAGCAACGGATAGTCGTGCGACACCACCCGGGCTCCCGGCCGCAGTTCCTTCATCAGCTTGGGCACCAGCAGGGGAACCGAGCTTGGCAACAGGTACACGGTGATGACGTCGGCCTTGGAGAGATCGGAATCGAACAGGTCCCCGGCGATGAAGCGCACCCGGTCGGCGACGCCTTCCTTGCGGGCGTTGTCGCGCGCCAGCTCTACCAGCGCAGGCTGGATGTCGATGCCGTAACCGGTTGCGCCGTAGCGCTTGGCCGCGGTGACGACGATGCGGCCGTCGCCGGAGCCGAGGTCGATGACGAATTCGTCGCGCTTGATGTCGGCGAGCTTGAGCAGCTCATCGACGATGACCATCGGGGTCGGCACGTAGGGGCCGGCGCTGCCTTGCGCATGCGCCGGACTGGTCACGCCGAGCAGCAGGATGATCGCCCCAATCACCCCTGACAGCAGGCCGGCAGCGGTACCTGCCGTTACGCCGGATTTATATATTTTTTGATATAGGGACTGCTTGTTCATGTATTCCTCTCGGGCATCATCAAGAATGAAAGTTCGAGAATTCAGGTTCGTTGCAGCGGCTGCAGCCGCGCCAGCATGCCGGCCAGCGCATGCACGACCGCCTGTCGTCGCACGGCTTCGCGGTCGCCATCGAAGCGCTGTCGCTCGCTGTCACAGGCGATATCGGTTGCCGCTGCGCCGCGCACGGCCCAGGCAAAACAGACTGTACCCACCGGGTTGCGCGGCGTGCCGCCGCCCGGCCCGGCGACGCCGGTGATGGCGAGGGATGCCTGGGCACGACTGTGCACAACGGTCCCGGTGGCCATTTCGCGCGCGGTTTCCTCGCTGACCGCGCCACAGCGCTCCAGGGTTCCGAGGGAGACGCCCAGCATCTCGTGCTTGGCTTCGTTGGAATAGGTGACGAAGCCGCGGTCATACCAGGCCGAACTGCCGGAGACGGCGGTCACTGCCTGCCCCACCCAGCCGCCGGTGCAGGACTCCGCGGTGGCAAGCAACCGGCTTTGCGCCTTGAGCGCCTCGCCCAGTTGCGTGGCGAGCAGTGCAATGGCGTCGTCGTTGATGGCATCATCGTCGATGGCGTTGTCGTCTGCGGCCGCGTTATTCACTTTGCGCTATCCGAAGATGCCGTGGTAGATGGCCAGCACCAGCAGGGTGTAGAGGGCCGCGAGGATGTCGTCGAACATGACGCCAAAGCCGCCCTTGATGGTCTGGTCGAAGTAACGGATCGGCGGCGGCTTGAGCACGTCGAAGACGCGAAACAGCAGGAACGCGGCCAGCCACCACCACACACCCTCCGGCACCAGCAGCAGGATGATCAGCATGGCCACCACTTCGTCCCAGACCATGCCGCTGTGGTCGGCAATGCCCATGGCACGCCCGGTGACACGACACGCCCACACACCCAACAGGAACAGCAGCGCGATCATGATCGCGTGCGGAATGGTGGGCAGGACCTGCGCGAGCGCAAGGTGGATCGGAAACGCCAGCAGCGTGCCCGCCGTGCCCGGCGCCACCGGGGCGAGCCCGGTCCCCAGCCCGAGGGCGATGACATGCGCCGGGTGGCGCAGCATGAACCTGAAGTCGGGCCGGATGATCATGACTGGAAGTGGTCGAAACCGCGCCGCGCGAGCTGCACTTCGCCGCCGTCGGCCTTGCGCACGCTGACGCCGGGTGCGCCCGGTTGCATGCTGCCGATGCGGGTGAGCGACACATGCAATTCATCGGCCAGCGCTGCGATGTCACTGCGAGCGGTGACCGGTGCCGTGAAAACAAGTTCGTAGTCGTCGCCGCCGGCAAGCAGGCATTCCTGCACAAGCGACGCATCGTCGCAAGCGAGCAAGGCTGGCGCGCGCGGCAGCCTGTCAATCGTCAGTTCGGCCTTGAGCGAGGATGCCTCGCAGATGTGACCGAGGTCGGCGACCAGGCCATCCGATATGTCGATGGCGCTGCAGGCCATTCCGCGCAGGCGGCCGCCCAGTTCCAGGCGCGGTTCCGGCGCCTCGAGCCTTGCGCGGCAATCGGCGAGCAGCGCGGCATTGAGCGTGGCACGGCCTTGCAGGCAGGCCAGCGCCAGAGCAGCCTCGCCAGTCGCCCCGGAGAGCCAGATGTCGTCGCCCAGGCGCGCGCCGCCGCGTCGCAATTCAAGTCCGGCCGGCAGTTCGCCCATGACGGTCACCGACAGGCACAACGGGCCGCGCGTGGTGTCCCCGCCGATGAGTTCGACGCCCGTACGCACTGCCAGCGCATGAAACCCGCGCGCGAATGCGGCTACCCATGCTTCATCGACAGACGGCAGGCAAACCGACAGCAACACCCAGCGCGCATCGGCTCCCATGGCCGCGAGATCGGACAGGTTGACGGCCAGGGTCTTGTGACCGAGGCGCTCGGGGTCGGTGCCGGGCAGGAAATGCGTGCCCTCCACCAGCATGTCGGTCGATACGGCAAGCACCATTCCTTGGCGCGGCCTGACCAGGGCACAGTCGTCGCCGCCACCCAGAATCGCCGTCGGCGCCGGTGGCGAGAAGTAGCGGCGGATCAGGTCGAATTCCGATGTCACTGGGGACCTGGGGACACCGGGGACACCGGGGACACCGGGGACACCGGGGACGCCGGGGACACTGGGGACACTGGGGACACTGGGGTCACTGGGGTCACGGCAGTCTCGGAGCGCTGGCGGCGTGTTGCGGGATATGACGCATCGAACCAGGCGCGATGGACCGGCGCATCACCGCTCAGGCACGCGCCCGCGACTCGTCGGGACGCAGCGTGCGCGACAGCTTGTCGAGCACGCCATTGACAAACTTGTGCCCGTCGGTGCCGCCATAGGACTTGGCCAGTTCGATCGCCTCATTGATGACGACACGATAGGGAACTTCAGGGAATTCGCGCAGCTCGACCGTGGCGAGCAACAGGATTGCGTGCTCGACGGGCGAAAGTTCCGCAGGGCGGCGGTCCAACGCCGGGGCCAGAGCCAGGTCGAGCGCCTCGGCATCGCCGACGGTCCCGGCCACCAGTAGCGTATAGAACTCGAGATCGACCTTGTCGAAGCCCTTGGCCTCGGCAAATTGGGACTGGATGGCTTCCAGTGTGCCCTTGGCCAGGAGCCATGAATAGACCGCCTGAATGGCAAATTCGCGCGAGCGCCGCCGCGCCGATCGCATCGCCGGTTTCAACGCCGGTTTCAACGCCGGTTTCAACGCGATTGCCTGGCGGCAAGCGCGATGGCGGGCCCGAGGTTGGCCATCTCAACGGCCGCCTCGGCGCATTCGCGACCCTTTACGGCTGAACGCACGTCCGCCTGTGCGTCGGTTTCCGTGGTGAGGATGCCGTTGGCAACCGGCACGCCCGTATCCAATTGCACCTGCATGATGCCGGCGGCCGACTCATTGGAAACGATTTCAAAGTGGTAGGTTTCGCCGCGAATGACCGCACCGAGCGCCACCAGCGCATCGAACTTGCCGGTGCCTGCGAGTTTTTGCAGCACCAGCGGCACTTCCAGCGCGCCCGGCACGCTGGTCACCGTGACATCGGCATCGGCCACGCCCAGCTCAAGCAGGCGCGCGCGACAGGCGGCGAGCATGGCCGTCCCAACGCGCTCGTTGAAACGCGCGCGCACCACGCCAATGCGCAGTCCCTTGCCGGACAGGTTGGATGCGATTTCCGACATGCGAGGCGTCAGGCCTTGCTCGTCGCGGGTTGCTCGTAGCCGGAAATCTCCAGCTCCCAGCCCGTCATGCTGGGCATCTTGCGCGGCTTGGCAAGGAGGCGCATGCAGCCGACGTTGAGGTCGCGCAGGATCTGTGAACCGATGCCATGCTTGAGGAGCTCCTGGCGTCCCTGGAACTTCGGTGCCGGCGCCTTTTCGACGCGATCGAGCAGTTCTGCCGTGCTCTCGCCGCAATTGAGCAGGACGATGACGCCCCTGCCTTCGGCTGCGATGCGCTCCAGCGCCTGGTGCACGCTCCAGGCGTGTCCGCCGGCCTCGACGTCTAGCAGGTCCATCACCGACAACGGGGCATGCACGCGCACCAGCGTCTCGGAATCCGGGTCGATATCCCCGCGCACCAGCGCAAGGTGCACCTCGCTGGACAGTTTTTCCAGGTAGGCAACGGCGCGGAACGGGCCGAATGCCGTCTGGATGATGCGCTCTGCGGTGCGCCGCACCAGCGTCTCGCTGCGGCTGCGAAAGTGGATCAGGTCGGCAATGGCGCCGATCTTCAGCCCATGCGTTTTCGCGAATTCCATCAGGTCGGGCAACCTGGCCATGGACCCATCGTCCTTCAGGATCTCGCAGATCACCGACGCCGGCTCCATGCCGGCCAGCGCGGCGATGTCGCAGCCGGCCTCGGTATGCCCGGCGCGCGCCAGAACGCCGCCTTTTTGCGCCATCAGCGGGAAGATGTGGCCGGGCTGCACGATGTCCTCGGGACGCGCGTCGCGCGCAACCGCCGCCTGGATAGTGCGGGCGCGGTCATGCGCCGAGATGCCGGTGGTCACGCCGGTGGTGGCCTCGATGGAGACGGTGAAATTGGTGCCCATGGATGCGCGGTTGTCGCGGACCATCAGCGGGATATTGAGTTGCTGGCAGCGTGCCTCGGTCAGGGTCAGGCAGATCAGGCCACGCCCGTACCGGGCCATGAAATTGACCGCCTCGGGAGTGGCGCACTCGGCCGCCATGACAAGGTCGCCCTCGTTTTCGCGGTCCTCCTCATCCACCAGCACCACCATGCGCCCGGCACGGATGTCGGCAACGATATCGGTTATGGGACTGATCACGCTCATCGGATGCTCACCAAAAATGACGGGGGAACCGCAGACGATTTTAACAGGCCGGCTTCGATGCACAGGCGGCAGAAATGCAAACGGGGCACCCTCGAACAGGATACCCCGAAAGGGACCGCGGACAGGCATGCACCCGGCACGCACTTGCGCACCGGGCGAACATGACTACTTGGCGGCGGGCGTCGCGCCTTGAATTTCGCGCGCCACGATTTTTTCGCGGATCCGCGCCGACTTTCCCGAACGACCGCGCATGTAATAGAGCTTCGCGCGGCGCACGTCGCCGCGGCGCTTGACCTCGACGGAGGCGATCATCGGCGAATAGGTCTGGAAGGTACGCTCCACGCCCTCGCCGGAGGATATCTTGCGCACCGTGAACGCCGAATTGAGGCCACGGTTGCGCTTGGCAATCACGACGCCTTCGTAGGCCTGTACGCGCTTGCGCTCGCCTTCGACAACGCTGACGCTGACGATGACGGTATCGCCGGGGGCGAAGTCCGGCACTTTCTTGGCCAGCCTTACGATCTCTTCCTGCTCCAGTGTCTGGATGATGTTCATTTCCTGTTGCTCCTTAACTTTCCCTGTCTTTCAATTCCTGCCGGAACTCTTCCAGCAGCCTTGATTCCTCGGCGCTCATGCCGCGTTGTTGCAACAGCTCCGGCCGCCGCAGCCAGGTCCTTCCCAGCGCCTGCTTGAAGCGCCAGCGCTCGATCACGGCATGATTCCCCGACATCAGCACCGGCGGCACCGCTTCACCACTCCACGACTCCGGACGCGTGTAGTGCGGGCAATCCAGCAAGCCGGCGCTGCGGGCAAACGAATCCTGCGCCGCCGACTGGTCATCGCCCAACACGCCGGGCAATTGCCTCACCACCGCGTCCATCAACACCATCGCTGCCAGCTCGCCCCCAGAGAGGACATAGTCCCCGACCGAAAGCTCTTCGTCCACGTGCCGGCGAATCAACCGTTCATCCACGCCTTCATAGCGCCCGCACAACAATACCAAACCCGGCTCCAACGCCAACTCGACAACCCGGGCATGATTCAGTGTCTTGCCCTGCGGCGACAGGTAAATCACCCTCGCCCTGCCATTCGTTACTGCTGCACTTGCCAACTCATTGTCCAACTGCGCCGCCAGAATCGCCCGTTCGAGCGGTTCGGCCATCATCACCATTCCCGGCCCGCCACCGTATGGCCGATCGTCGATCGTGCGGTAGTTGTCCTCGGCAAACTGCCGGGGGTTCCACAATTCCAGCGACCAGGCCCCCTGCTCCAGCGCCCGCCGGGTAATCCCGCTGGCCGACACCGCAACAAACATTTCCGGAAAGAGCGTGATGCAATCGAATCGAATCACGCGCCTTGCCTCACCACACTACCAGTCACTCTGCCATTCCACGCGGACAACACCCGCCTTGACGTCAACATCCTGAACAATGGCCGGAACAAACGGGATCAATCGCTCATTGCCGTCCAGCTCGACCCGCAGGATTTCGTGCGCGCCATTTGAAAACAGACTTGCGATCTTCCCCAGCCCTTCTCCCTGCACATTCACGACTTGCAGGCCAACCAGGTCAGCAAGGTAAAACTCTCCGGGCTGGACCGGCGGCAACGCGTTCTTTGCCACCGCTATGCCCATGCCGCGATATCCCAGCGCTGCATCGCGATCCATGCAGCCATCAAACCGTGCAACGATATTCCCGCTGTGTTCCGCGCTTTCGGCGACTTTCACCGCCTTCCAGGCGCCGGTCGGCTCGCCCTTGCCCAACCGCCACTCGGAAAAAAACCGCAGGGTTTCCGGGGATTCGGTAAAGGGCTCCACCTTCACCCAGCCCTTGACGCCATAGGGAGCCAGAACACGCCCCAGCAACACCATGTCTTGCGCAGTTGGTATTGCTGACATCGTAATCACGCCGGACTGACTGCCATCGCCACGATTATCTCGCGCCACGCCTGTGGCCGGCGCGAGTGCCGTGCTGTCTTCAGGCTGCCTTGGGTGCGTACTGCTTGACCAAACGCGCGACGGTGGGCGACAACTGCGCGCCCTGCCCCTTCCAGAACACGATGCGATCGTTGGCAACGCGGAACTTCTCGCGACCTTCGGGGGCCTTCGTGTCGTAAAAGCCGACGCGCTCGATAAACCGACCGCTCGCCGGCTTGCGCGAGTCAGCAACGACCACATTGTAGAAGGGCCGTTTCGAGGCGCCCCCACGAGCCAAACGTATGACAACCATTGTGCCTACCCAGTTTCGGAAAAAGACCAAGAGTGTACTTGAGACGCCCCCCGGATGGCAAGGTCTTTTGGGCCGATTGGCATGCGCCAAGTGCCCGAATTTTCGGGGAAAACCGTCGCGCCGGGTATTAGCGCATGCCCGGCAGCATGCCCTTCATTCCGCGCATCATTCGCGCCAGTCCGCCTTTTTGCATGGTCTTCATCATGGTGCGCATCTGATCGTACTGCTTGAGCAGCCGATTGACCTCCTGCACCTGAACCCCGGCCCCGGCGGCAATCCTGCGCTTTCGGGTCGCCTTGATGAGGTCCGGGTGGGCGCGTTCCTGGGGCGTCATCGAGCAAATCACCCCTTCCATGCGACGCATCTGCTGGTCGCCAAACTGGGAATTGGCCGCTGCCTGGGCGAGCTGCGCGGGAAGCTTGTCTACGACGGCTGACAAGCCCCCCATTTTTTTCATCTGCACCAACTGCTGGCGAAAGTCCTCGAGGTCGAAGCCCTTGCCCTTTCTGAGCTTTTCGGCGAATTTCTTGGCTTCATCGATGTCGACCGACTTGCGCGCGTCCTCGACCAGCGACAGGACATCACCCATGCCCAGTATCCGGGATGCCATCCGCTCGGGGTGAAAAACCTCCAATCCAGTCAGCTTCTCGCCGGTTCCCGCAAATTTCACCGGCTTCCCGGTCACGGATTTGACCGACAGGGCAGCGCCGCCGCGCGCATCACCATCCAGTTTCGTCAGCACGATGCCCGTCAGCGGCAGTGCATCGTTGAATGCCTTTGCCACATTGACCGCGTCCTGCCCCTGCATGGAGTCGACCACGAACAGGGTTTCTGCCGGATTGAGCTCTGCATGCAGGGCCGCGATTTCCTTCATCATGGCCTCGTCGATCGCGAGCCGGCCAGCAGTGTCGACGATCAGCACGTCGTTGTAATGCGTCCTTGCGAACGCAAGCGCAGCGCGCGCGATATCCAGCGGCTGCTGCGAGGGGTCGGAGGGGAAGAAGGCGACGCCGGTTTGCTCGGCCAGCATCTTGAGTTGCTCGATCGCAGCAGGCCTGTAGATGTCACACGATACAAGGAGCGGCTTCTTTTTCAGTTCCTCGGTGAGGAATTTCGCCAGCTTGCCCGCACTCGTCGTTTTACCGGATCCTTGGAGCCCGGCCATCAGGATGACCGCAGGGGGCACCACCGCAAGATTCAGTCCTGCGTTGGGACCGCCCATCAGCGCAGTAAGCTCACGGTGGACAACGCCAACCAGGGCCTGCCCCGGGGTCAGGCTGCCGATGACATCCTGTCCGAGCGCCTTTTCCTTGACCCCGGCAATGAAATCCCGAACGACGGGCAATGCAACGTCGGCTTCCAGCAGGGCCAGGCGAACTTCGCGCAATGCGTCCTGTACGTTGGATTCCGTCAGGCGTGCTTCGCCGCGAAGCGTCTTGATGACGCCGGACAAGCGTTGTGTCAGGTTGTCGAGCATGGGCGTCTCTTCAGGATTCTCGAGGCATCGCACCACCCGGGCGAACATGCCTGGCGATCGGCACCTGCGCAATCGGCGCGGTGGGACAGGAATCCGACCTTGCCGGGATGATAAACTTTGTTCGATGGACGTCATTCTACCGTACGCCCTTACCGGAATCCTCTACGCGGCGCTCGCAATCCATCTCTGGAACACGCGGTGGCGCGGATTGCAGGACAAGGCGCTGACGGCCTGGGAACGATCGGCCATCCTGCTGCCCCTGGGGCTACATTCATCGCTGCTGGCCAACAGCATCCTCCTGGGATCCGATCTTCGTTTCGGATTCGGCCACGCGCTCTCGGTCATGTTGTGGCTCGCGGTTGCCTTGTATTGGGTAGAAAGTCTGTTTCTCCGGTTGGAAGGCATGCAGCCCCTGGTGCTGGGACTGGCGGCAGTGTGTGCCCCGCTCCCGGCCCTGTTTCCCGGCTTGGCAGGACAACCCTATACGCACTCGATCGAATTTCGCCTGCATCTGGTTATCGCGATGCTCGCCTACAGCCTGTTCACGCTCGCTGCGCTGCACGCCTTCCTGATGGCCATGGTGGAGCGGCGACTGCATCATGTTGCGCGCCCCGGAGCCGGCAGCAGCGGCCCCCTGACCGGACCCTTTGCCGGGTTGCCTCCTTTGCTCACCCTTGAAGCGCTGCTGTTTCGCATTCTTTGGCTGGGTTTCATCCTGCTCACGCTGACGCTCGCTACTGGCGCCGTATTTTCGGAATCCTTGTTCGGCCGGGCACTGCAGTTCAACCACAAGACCTTGTTTGCCGTGGTGTCCTGGATCATCTTTGCCGGGTTGCTCGCGGGTCGCCATTTCCGGGGCTGGCGCGGTCGCATCGCGCTGCGTTGGACACTTGCCGGATTTGCCGCGCTGCTGCTTGCCTATGTCGGGAGCCGGTTTGTTCTCGAGGTCATACTGCATCGCCCCCCGTCGTTGTGATGGAAGCAAAACGGGCACGGATTTGCGGCAGGCGCCCTGCGCCCAGCGGCGCGCACCACGCACATGACGACACGATAGGATCATGATAGATATTTCCCTAGGCTGGAAACTCACCGCACTCGCGGTGCTTCTGGTCATATCGGCATTCTTTTCGATTGCCGAAACCAGCATGATGGCGATCAACCGCTACCGGCTTAAGGCGCTCGTGCGCGGGGGAAGCCGGGGTGCCCAACTGACGACATCGTTGTTGTCCAAGACAGACAAATTGCTCGGCGTAATCCTGCTCGGAAACAACCTCGTCAATGCGGCGGCAGCAACCCTCGTGGGAATCATCACGATCGAATTCTTCGGCAACGACGAGATTGCGATCGGGCTGGGAACCCTGGCAGTTACGTTTCTCATCCTGGTGTTCTCGGAGATCACGCCCAAGGTCATCGGGGCCGCATATTCCGAACGCATAGCCCTTCCGCTGGCGTACCTGCTGTCGCCACTGCTGCGGGTTCTTTACCCGGTCGTTTGGTTCGTCAACCTGTTCGTTTCTTCACTGCTTTTTGTC
>CAXNGL010000082.1:0-10745 GCA_964201515.1 Burkholderiales bacterium | reverse complement strand
GCCAGTGCGCCGGCCAAACTGCTACACTGCCCGAATGTCATGTTCTGACCGCTTCGGCATGAGTTGCAGGTGAAGGTTGCACCAGGGGGACCCGGCGAGGAGTCCCCGGGAGTTACTCCCAGTTTTTTGACAATTTCTGAGAGGGCGGGTCATGGCTTCCCCATTTGATGCTGGCCCTACGAAGGCACCTGACCCTTTCGAGTTCCTCAAGGCACTATGGACACCGATGGGCATGCCAATGCCGGGCCTGGTCACGCCGACTCTTGATGTCGGCGAGGTGGAGAAGCGGATCGCCGACCTGAAATCCGTGGAGAACTGGCTCAATCTGAACCTCAACGTCTTGCGCATGACGATCCAGGGTCTTGAAATGCAAAAGGCGACCTTGGCTGCGATGCAGGGCATGCAAGGGGGAATGGCGGCGGCGCTGCAATCGGCGCAATTCGCCGGCGCAGCAGCAGCCCCTGTCGGCGCCAATCCTGCGGCAGACGCCTGGTGGACGGTGTTGCAACAGGCGCAAAAAGCCACCGAGCAGGCGGTGAGTCAGGTGGCTGGCATGGCGGCTCCGAGATCTTCTGCCGACACCGGCGAATCAGGCAAGCAGTGAGCATGCAGTTTCGGGCCGGGCATGCCAGTGGTGCGAACTGGCGGGCCGCGGTCGATGCCTGCCTGATGCAGATCCAGCCGGCACCCAAGGGTGCCAATCTTGGGTTCGTGTATGTTTCTGAGCACTATCACCGCGATGCCCCCGCATTGCTGGATTACCTCAAGGTGCAATCCGGAGTCGACCACTGGGTAGGCTCTTCTGCTGTGGGTGTCATGGGCGGCGTGCACGAGTACATGGAGCAGCCGGCGGTGTCGGTATTGGTCGGTACATTTCCTGCCGGCTCTTTTCACGTGTTTTCCGGGAAAGCGCAGCCACCGAAACTTGGTGCGACGACAAGCACCGGTGCATCTGCGGCCCACTTTGCCGTGGTGCACGGAGACCCCGATGCAGATGACATCCCGTCTCTGCTGGAAGATATGGGCGGCAAAGTGGAAAGTGGATTTCTTGCCGGTGGTTTGTCCAGCGCAACCGGGGCGCGGGGGAGGACGCGACAATTTGCCGACGAGGTGTTCAGC
Source organism: Burkholderiales bacterium (assembly GCA_964201515.1). Lineage (GTDB taxonomy): Bacteria > Pseudomonadota > Gammaproteobacteria > Burkholderiales > SG8-39 > CAIYPG01. Next base: position 9,626 of record CAXNGL010000082.1, on the reverse strand, counting down.
GGAGGCCTGTCGGGCGTGGTGTTTTCATCCGATGTCGACATCGTCACGCGGCTGACACAGGGTTGTTCGGTTCTGGGTGAGGAGCTTGGTGTTAGGCCCGTTTATCGTGTTACCGGCTGCGAGCGAAACATCATCAGCGCGCTGGATGGACGACCTGCGCTCGACGTAATGCTGGAGGCGCTGGGGCAGGACGCAAGTGCGGACTTGCGCAAAGTAGTCGCCGGACTGGTGGTTGGCTTGCCGGTAGCGGGATCGGATACTGGTGACTACCTGGTCCGAAATATCGTCGGCGTGGATCCTGGCAATAAATTGATTGCCATTGGCGCACTGGTCGAAGTGGGCATGTCGATCATGTTTTGCCGGCGCAGTGCCGGCGCGGCGCGAAGCGACATGATCGCGATGCTTGAATCGCTTCGCCTGCAGTTGCAGGCGCCGCCGCGTGCCGGGCTGTATTTTTCCTGCCTTGGCCGCGGCCGCAACCTGTTTGGCGAGTCCGGGGTCGAGTTACGGGTGATTCGCGAAAGCCTGGGCGAATTTCCCCTGGTTGGGTTCTTTGCCAATGGCGAGATATCGCATGACCGGCTATATGCCTATACCGGGGTCCTGGTCTTGTTCGCTTGACTGCAAGGCCGGATTGACTGTGACACCAATGAGGTTGCCAATGCAAACTCGGCGCGTTCAAGGATGGATGGTGCGTGGCAAATGCTGAGGCTCGGGTCGGGCGCGGGCTCACGCCCCTGTACCCGCCGATCGAACCGTACGCCAGCGGCATGCTGGCTCTCGATGGCCGGCACACCATGTATTGGGAGGAGTCGGGAAATCCCGCAGGTGTTCCCGTGGCCTTTCTCCATGGTGGCCCCGGCTCCGGAACGACGCCGCGCCACCGCAGCTTTTTTGATCCGCAAGCCTATCGCATCGTCCTGTACGACCAGCGCGGTGCCGGACGATCGTTGCCGTTGGGGGAAATCGCGGACAATTCAACGCAGCATCTGATCGCCGATATGGATGTGTTGAGGCGGCATCTGGGCGTCGAGCAATGGCTGGTGTTCGGTGGGTCCTGGGGCAGCACACTGGCCCTTGCTTATGCCCAAACGCATCCCGAGCGTTGCCTGGGACTGATCCTGCGCGGGATATTCCTGTTTCGTCCCAAGGAAGTGGATTGGTTCATGACCGGGATGCGGCATGTTTTTCCAGAGTCTTGGGAGGACTTCGCCGGGTTCCTTCCGCAGCATGAGCGCGAGGATCTCCTGCACGCCTATTACCGCCGGTTGGCCGATGCGGATCCATCCGTGCACCTGCCTGCGGCGCGTGCCTGGAGTCGCTATGAGGGTGCTTGCTCGACGCTGCTGCCCAGTGCGGAGACCGTTGCACATTTCGATGATGAGCGGGTTGCCGTTGGACTGGCGCGCATTGAGGCGCATTATTTTGTGCATCGCGGATTTCTTGCCGAAGATGCCCTGTTGGCGGGCATTGGCACGATACGGCATGTGCCGGGGATCATCGTGCAAGGACGTTACGATATGGTGTGCCCGTTGTTGACGGCACATGACCTCAGTACCGCATGGCCGGAAGCCCAACTCCGTATCATCGATGACGCGGGGCACTCGGCATGGGAGCCGGGCATTCAGTCGGCCCTGGTTGAGGCGACCGACAAATTCAGGCGCGATCGCCGATTTACCTGAGGTCGCCCACGTCATGGCGGCCCGGGGATGCGGGCGCAGGTCGCATGGATCCGAGGCGGTCTTCCAGTTCAGACAAGTGCTGGAATACGCACAGAAGCGTTGCATTCAGTTCCTGCCCCACCTCGGTCAGCGCCATCTGCCGGCCCTTCTGGACAAACAAAGGGCATCCGACGGTTTGGGCGAGCTTTTTCATCTGCACCGAGACGGTCGGCTGTGCCAGGCAAAGCTCCTCGCCCGCCCGGGTAAAACTATGGTGCCGCGCGACGGCCTCGAACACCGCAAGCTGGGTCAGTGTACCGTGGCGAAAATAGCGTTTTAGATCTGCATGTTTCAATCGACTCTCCTCAGGGTGGATCGATTTGACCACACGCTGAATAAAAATACAATTGTACAAATTTAAAAGCTTCGCCGAATCGCCAACTCATAGTCCCATCGATGCAATGCAGGAAATCCGAACTGACGGCGGATGTGTCGGGTGCGCAAGCCGTTGCAGCTAACAGCGGTGGCAGGGGCGCAAGGCACACTGCAATCGACAGCGGGCGCAAGTGATTGACCGTGCCATGGTAACCGAGTGTCAGCAGCTGGCGCACATCTGCCGGTGACGCGCGAAATGCAGCGCGTTCGAGCGCGGTAGAATGAAACTCTTCCCCAGCTCGGCTCACCGGTGCAAAACAATTCCCCAGGGGCCCCCGTGGCCAGTATCGACCTCCAGCGCTTGCGCAGGATTTTTGCCGCACCGCCCACGCATGTGCCGATCCCATTTGCCGACGAGCGCGAGGGACAGCATCCCGGTGGTGACATCCGCCCTGCGGCGGTTCTCATGCCGCTGATCGAGCGCGCACATGGGCTTACCGTGTTGTTCACGAGGCGCACCGCCCATCTGCGGTCGCATGCCGGGCAGATCAGTTTTCCGGGCGGGCGGTCCGAGCCCCATGACGCTACCCCGGCGGAGACGGCGTTGCGCGAGACCCACGAGGAGATCGGACTGGCAGCGTCGCACGTCGAGGTGCTGGGTTTTCTTCCCAGCCAGTACACCACGCGCTCGGGTTTCATCGTGACGCCGGTGGTGGGCGTGGTTCGCACACCCTTCGACCTCAGGCCTGACGAATTCGAGGTGGATGAGGTCTTCGAAGTTCCGCTCGCATTCCTGCTTGACCCGGCCAATCATCGCCAGGGCAGTATCGTTACCGACGGCGAGATCCGAAACTTTCACGCCATCCCCTATGGAGACTATTACATCTGGGGGGTCACGGCCGGGATCCTGATGCACTTCTACTGGTTCCTGAGCGCGGCCGACTCTATTTAGGGGCGCGGCCTGCGCGTGCGAAATTCGCGCTGGCGTATTGGGGCGTGTGGCGCTCTTTTTTCCATGTGGTATCTTCATCGACGATGAAGAGCCGCACTGAAGTAGAAAATCTTTCATGAGCCTGATCTCCCTGGTCATTGCGCTGGTGCTCGAGCAGTGGCGACCGCTTGCCGATCGCGGCAAGCTGTTCGCCCCGCTGGTGCGGTATGCCAACTATCTCGAGTCGCAATTCAATGCCGGCGACGCCCGGCAGGGAGCGGCTGCGTGGTTTCTGGCGGTGCTTCCCGCGGTCCTGGGCGCATGGCTGGTCTACTGGATTGCGCAGCATGCGGGCCCGTCGTTCGGCCCCATTGTCGCCCTTGTGGTCAATGTGGCAGCGCTTTACATCACCATGGGCTTCCGACAGTTCAGCCATGCATTCACCGCAATACACCTGGCACTCAAGGAAGATGACCTGCCGCGGGCGCGGCAGGTCCTTGGCGAGTGGCTGGGACAGAACTGCGGCGACCTGACGCGTGAGGAAGTAGCGCGTCTGGCCATTGAAGGGGCGCTGATTGCTTCGCACCGCCATGTATTCGGGGTCGTGTTCTGGTTTGTCCTGCTGCCGGGGCCGTCCGGAGCCATCCTGTATCGACTGGCCATGTTTCTTGCCGCGCGTTGGGGGCGTACTGATCCGGCCGCGTCGACTTTTGGCAGCTTTGGCCAGTTTTCCCGAGACGTCTTCGCGGTGCTCGACTGGGTGCCGGTACGTATTACTGCCATTGCTTTTGCCGCGGTTGGCGACTTCGAAGATGCCATCTACTGCTGGCGCAGCCAGGCCGTGAAGTGGAGCGACGCCGCGCTGGGAATTGTGCTTGCAGCAGGGGCTGGTGCGATTGGTGTGCGCCTGGGCATGCCGATCATCAATGTTGATGGCACGGTCTCCGATCGGCCGGAGCTAGGCGTTGGCGATGAGGCGGATGCGGGGTTTCTCGACCGCACCGTTGGGCTGGTGTGGCGGGCGCTGGTGCTCTACCTGCTGATGCTGTTGCTGCTGGGGGTGGCCAAAGCCGTCAGCTGACGGCTTATTTGTCAACGCTTGTTGATAATAATTGGTATGCTTATGTAAGGAATGTAGATAGGTATTATCGAATACGATAATAATTACTTTCCCCAACCGGCGTGCTTGGCGCCGCATCGCCGGCAGGCAGTGAACTGTGCCTCGAGCCACTCCCAACATGCGCATTGCCATGCGGGCGCGTGTCAATTGCGCTTCAGCCCGGGAAGATCACCTGCCGAATTCCGCTTCAGCAATGCGCCGATACAGGTCCAGGCGCGTGGGATCGATTTGCCCTGCTTCAGTCGCGGCGGCGACGGCGCACGACGGTTCGCCCAGGTGCCGGCAATCGGGGAAGCGGCAATTCGCCGACAGCGGGCCGATTTCACGGAATCCGGCTGCCAGTTCCCGCCAGTCCAGGTGCGCCAGTCCGAATTCCTGCATGCCGGGGCAGTCAATGAGGGCGCTGTGCGCATCCAGGTGGTACAGGCGTGCGTTGGTGGTGGTGTGCTTTCCGGAGGCGAGGAATATTGAAATCTCGCGTGTCGCGGCGTTGGCTTGCGGAACCAGAGCGTTGATCAGGGTCGATTTTCCCATGCCCGATTGCCCGACCAGGACCGTGGTCTCCCCCTGTAAGCGCTGTCGCAAGCCCGCGGCCAGGGCACTTCCATCGTGCAAGGCGGATACAACTACGGGGGCATAGCCGGCGCGCTCGAAGCCACGCAGACGCCCCAGGGCCTGCGCTGCCTGTTCTGCAAGGTCGGCCTTGTTGAGAACGATGAGCGATCGCATGCCGGCGCATTCGGCGGCGGCCAGCACGCGAGCCACCAACTCGTTGCTGAAGCTGGGGTCGGCGGCGACGACGACGGCCACCTGGGTGGCATTGGCCGCGATCAACTTGCTGCGATGGGCGGCGGAACGAAAGAGCAGCGTGGAGCGGGCTTGGGCTGCTTCGATGACGCCTTCACCCGGGCCCGAGGGCACCACGGTAACGCGGTCGCCGCATGCATATTGCGTCTGTCGTCCCAGCGCCATGCAGGACAACAGGCTGCCTGTCATCGGTTCGCTCGTTGGCCCGTCGTTATTTTTCCCACCTGCGGACTCGACCAGATAGCGCCTGCCGTAAGCCGCAACGATCTGGCCGTGCAAGCTCGCGCCGGTACTACCGCTGACAGGTTTCGTCCGCCGGTCCTGCCGCCCTGGGTTACCGCGACCCGGCCTGCTCACCGCCGCGGCGCCGGGTCGCTATCGAACAGGGCATTGATCTTGGCGGCGCAGATGAAGTCGTTCATGGATATGCCGCGCACGGAGTGGGTGCTGTAGGCGATGCTGCAGCCACCGAAGCTCACGCCCAGGTCCGGGTGATGGTCCTCACTGTGGGCAATCCATGCCACCGCATTCACGAACGCCATGGTCTGGTGGAAGCCGCCGAACTGGAACGTCCGCTGCAAGCGCCCGCCCGAGTGCTTCCATCCGGGCACTTCAGGAAGCAGGCGCGCGACTGCCGTAACGGCCAGGGGCTTGGTTCCAGAGGGCAGCGCCTGGCATCGGCGCGAGGCCAGTGGCGGGCGCGACGACGTCATGTGGTGGCACCAGCGGGCCGCACGGCAGCAGGGTGCCCCGTCAATGCCTGCAGCCTGGCGATGCGCAGAGCCGCCGGAGGGTGCGAGTCGTACCAGGCTGAATGCAATGGATCGGGCGTCAGCGTCGCCGCGTTGTCCTGGTACAGCTTGACCAGCGCGCGCACCAGTTCCTGCGGCGCTGCCTGCGCCGCAGCGTAGGCATCGGCCTGGTACTCGTGGCTGCGCGAGTACAGGCTCGCCAGCGGCTGCAACGGGAAGGTGAACACCGGCACGACCATGACGAACAAGGCCAGCGCCATGGCCGTGGACTGGGTTTGCACATTGAGCCCGCCGTAAAACCAGTCGGCGCCGATCAGCCAGCCCAGGAGTGCGAGGACGCAGAAACTGCCGACGAACAGCATCGCGATGCGCTTTGCCACATGGCGATGGACGAAGTGTCCGAGTTCGTGGGCGAGCACGGCTTCGACCTCGGCGCCGCTCAGTCGCGCAAGCAGGGTATCGAAGAACACGATCCGGCGCCATTTTCCAAACCCGGTGAAATAGGCATTGCCGTGGCTGGAACGTCGTGAGGAGTCCATCACGTACAGGCCTTGCGCCCGAAACCTGCACTTGGCGAGCAGGGTTTCGATACGGGAACGCAATTGCGCGTCCTCCAGCGGTTGGAACTTGTTGAACAGCGGGGCAATCAGCGTCGGATAGATCGCCAGCACCAGCAGGTTGAAGACGATCCAAGTCGCCCACACCCACAGCCACCACATCTCGCCCATGCTGGCCATCAGCCACAGCACGCACAACAGCAACGGCACCCCGAGCAGGATGCCGATGAGCGACTGCTTGAGCATGTCGATGAAATACAGGGTGAATGTCATGCGGTTGAAGCCGAAGCGGGCTTCTATGGAAAACGTGCGATAGAGCGCGAAAGGCAGGTCGATGATGCCGGTCACCACCGTCATCGACAGCATCAGCGCAATGCCGTGCGCATAGCCGCCATGATCGAAAGCACTTGACCAGGCATCCGACAGGGCCTGCAGGCCTCCGCCCAGGGTCAGTGCCAGCAGCGTTGCGGCACCAACCAGCGTCTCCAGCATGCCGAGGCGGATCTTGGCGCGGCTGTAGTCTGCCGCCTTCTGATGCGACTCGATGCTGATGTGCCCGGCGAAGTCATCGGGAACCGCGGCGCGGTGGGCGGCGATGTGCCGCATATGGCGCGACGCGAGCCACCAGCGGATGGCGGTGGAGATTGCGAGTGCGGTCAGGAACGCCGTGGTGAAGGCATGCATCGGGATAGGGCCTGTGGTCTTGGCGAGGGCGGGGGCGGGGAGGCGCGCGCGAGGGATGACGAGGGTGTGCGACAATGGGATTTTACACGCTCAAGCAAGCCAACCCGCATGCCGCAAGATCAAAACAACCTCGTCTGGATCGACATGGAAATGACCGGCCTTGAGCCGGATACCGATCGCGTCATCGAAGTGGCGATGGTCGTCACCGACAGCCAGCTGGTGACAGTTGCCGAGGCGCCGGTTCTGGTCGTGCACCAACCCGACAGCACGCTCGATGCGATGGACAAGTGGAACAAGAGCACCCATGCGCGCTCCGGGCTGATCGATAAGATCAAGGCGTCGAGCCTGACCGAAGCGGTGGTGGAAGAGCGCATGCTGGCGTTTCTCGCGCAGCACGTGCCTGCCCGGACGACCCCGATGTGCGGCAACTCGATCTGCCAGGATCGTCGCTTCATGGCGCGCTGGATGCCAAAGCTGGAAGCCTACTTCCACTATCGCAACCTTGACGTGTCCACGCTGAAGGAGCTGGCGCGGCGCTGGAAGCCGGAGATGATGAAGGGCCTGTCCAAGCACGGCAAGCACGAGGCGCTCGCCGACATCTACGAATCGATAGAGGAATTGAAGTTCTACCGGGAGAATTTCCTCAAGTTGTGAGCGGGCCTACGCTTTAAATCCTGCTTGGGACCCCAAGATCAAGGCAATGCACGGGCAAACAACTGCGCACGCCATCCTGGAGCGACCCGCTGCGATGGCGGGCATGTTCTACCCTGCGGACGCCGGCTTGCTTTCTCGCACCATCCTCGAGTACCTCGAGGCAACTCCGCACCCGTTGCCGACGCCCGGCGTGCCCAAGGCGCTGATCGTCCCGCACGCCGGTTATGTCTATTCTGGCGCCGTTGCCGCCAGCGCCTACGATCTGCTTCGCCCGGCGCGAGGCATCGTGATGAGGAGCGTGCTGCTCGGGTCGTGTCACCGGGTGGCGGCGCGCGGCCTGGCGTTGCCGCGGGCTACGGTGTTCCAGGAGCCGCTGTGCCTAGCCCAGGCGGATCTGGCAGCAGTAGCGGCGATCCGGGACCTGCCCCAGGTCGTTGAGTCGGATGCGGCGCGCACGCACAGGAACATGCCATCGAGGTGCAGCTGCCATTCCTGCAGGTGATCCTGGGCGAGTTTTCGCTGGCACCCCTGGTGGTGGGCAATGCCACGCCGCAGCAAGTGGCCGAAGTCATCGAGCGTCTGCACGGCGGCCCGGAAACGCTTATCGTGATCAGTTCGGACCTGTCGAATTTCCATCCTTAGGCCCTGGCCCGCGACATGGATGCGGGCGCCACGAGGTCAGTATTGCAGTTTGAGCCCGGCATTTCTCACCAGCAGGCCAGTGGCGCGACGCCCATTGCAGGCCTGCTGATTACCGCGCAGAGGAACAAGTTGCAGCCGCGCTTGCTCGACTGTCGCAATTCCGGTGACACCGCCGGCGGTCGGGACAGGGTGGTCGGCGATGCATCCGTCAGTTTTGGCGGGGCCCACTCGGCTTATGCAGACAGGCATGGCAGCGAGGCCATTCAGCAGGTGCTCGGACCCAAGCGAATTCCGGTGCGCATTGCGCCGGCCTGAACCGGGTTTGGTCGGTTCCCCGGGGTGCGGCGGTCCTATGTCACGCGGAAATTCTTGAACTGCCAGGGGTCGGCGGTGTCGATGTCCTCGGGAAACAGTACGCCGCGATCCACCAGCGGCGTCCAGTTGCTGTAGGACCCCACCAGCTTGCCAAGATACGGCGAGGCGACTTCCATGACGCGCTCGAAATCCATCTCGTCCGGTTCGATCACGCCGCGCCGCGGATTCTCCACCGCCCACACTATGCCGCCAAGGATCGAGCAGGTCACCTGCAGGCTGGTGGCATTGTTGTAGGGGGCAAGCTTGCGGGCCTCGCGCACCGACAGCTGCGAGCCGAACCAATAGGCGCCCTTGGCGTGTCCCATTAGCAGCACGCCCAGTTCGTCAGTTCCGTCCTGGATGTCGCTCATCAGGACGCGGCGAGTGTCTTGCAATTTCCAGTTCTTGCCGGCCAGCTCGTGTATCGACGCAATGGCGCCATCACAGGGATGGTAGGCATAGTGGACGGTCGGCCGGTAGCGGGCCTGGTCGCTGTTCTGGTTTTTCGTTACCGTCAAGTAGTCGGCGATCGATATCGATTCGCTGTGGGTGATGAGGAATCCGTGGAACGGCCCCTCCAGCGGCGTCCAGGTGCGCACCCGGGTGGAGGCGCCGGGGCGCTGCAGGTAGATCGCGCAGCCCGGACCGAAGTCGTGGCGCCGTCCGTCGCTGGGAAAATACTTTTCGTGGGTGCCCCACCCCAGCTCGGCCGGCTGGAATCCCTCGCCGACGAACCCGTCCACGGACCATGTGTTGACGAATTCGCCGACGCGCTTGGGTGGATTGGCGGTCTGTGTATCGCGCTCGGCGATGTGAATCACCTTGATGCCGAGCTTGTGGGCGAGCTGGGCCCACTTTTCGCGGCTGTTGGGTTTCAGGAACTTGGTGCCGGTATCGCGCGCGATATCGAGCAGCGCGCGCTTGACGAAATGCGAGATCATTCCCGGATTGGCGCCGTGCGTGAACACTGCCGTGGTGCCATGGGTGGCGCGGCCTTGATTGAGCGCCAGCGCCGATTCGCGCAGCGCGTAGTTTGATCGCTGCGAAGGTGACAGGCGCGTGTCGCTGTAACCGCCCGCCCACGGCTCG
>CAXNGL010000081.1:0-10762 GCA_964201515.1 Burkholderiales bacterium | reverse complement strand
TCATGTCTCGCCCCAGGGAAAATCACCTGAGGGAAACTACACAAAAATGAGGATTCCAAGTTCAAATCGGCACCAAGGAAAATCGGCCGTGAAGCCGCGCCAGTATTGGCTCTTACACGAATCAACAGACGTTTAACCGGACACTACTGGATTTTGATCATTATTGAATTCTTTATCTGGGGCCGGATCGCCGGCTCTTGACAGTGCTCTTGTGCAGGCGCAAATTGCAGCCCAGCGAGTCTGCATCTACGGGCAGACACCATGAAATGCACTGCAGGGGAATGAGCATGCAAAGTACTGCCACTGCACGGACAGGCCGGAATCAGGGAGCGCTCAACAAGCTTCGCGCCATGCTCCTGGCGACCGGGATCGCAACAGCGCAATTATTCCTGCCGGGTCACGCCACGGCGCAGGCCTACCCCAACCGCCCCATCACGCTGGTGTACCCCTATCCGCCCGCGGGATCGCCGGTGGCCTTCAACGCCCTGTTCCAGGAAGCCTCCAAGGTGCTCGGGCAGCCCATCGTGGTGGAGTACAAGCCCGGCGCCGGCAACCGCTTCGGCGTCACCGACATCATGAAGGCCAAGCCCGACGGCTACACGCTGGCCGCCGCCCCCGATGTGGTGCTCACGGTGCTGCCACTCACCAGTTCCACCTTCAAGGCCGAGGCCGGGCGCGACTACCTGCCGCTGATGCAGATGATCGAGTACTTCTTCATCATCACCACGCACCCGTCGATGCCATTCCGCGACTTCCAGGGACTGGTGGCCTATGCCAAGGCCAATCCCGGCAAGCTCAACTTCGCCGGATCCGAGCCCGGCGGAGTGCGGCACTTCCTGCTCGAACGCATCCAGGCCACCACCGGCGCGCGCCTGACCAACGTGCCCTACAAGGGCGACGCGGCATCGCTGCCCGACCGGCTGGGCGGCATCGTCGAGATCGGCATCAACGCGGCGGGCTTCAAACCGCACATCGATGCCGGCAAGCTGGTGGCGCTGGCCACCACCGGCCCCAAGCGCATGCAGGAACTCCTCAACATACCCACGCTGGAGGAGTCCGGCTACAAGGGACTCACCCTGACCAGCTGGTTCGGGTTGGTGGCGCCGGCGGGAACACCCGCGGACATCATGGCGAAACTCAGTGCAGCCTTCAACGCGGGCCTGAGGTCGCCCGATGTCATCCGCCTGCTGGCACAGCAGGGCTTCGATCCGGTGGGCGGCTCGCCCGAGGCCTTCGCGCAGAAAATCCGCGCCGACATCACCGCCAACGCCCCCGTCATCAACAAGCTCGGCCTGAAGTTTGACTGACCCCGGCACGCAAGCCCACCCAGCTGGCATGCCTTCCGACATTGCCGGCCTGCCGGCATCACACCGTATCGCAGTCGACTGGTTGCGCCCGGGTCCCATGACACCCGCAGAGCGCGAGGCCATGACCCGCTGGTATGCCGAACATCATGGCGACGGCAATCTCGACCAGGCGCGCTTCATGGCATTCTGGCTCGACCATGACAGCGCCATCGCCAAGCATTACCGGCGCTGGGTGCAGGCCGCCGTCACCGGCGTGCCCAATACCGTCACCGCGTTGGTCATGCTGCACACCTACACTGTGCTCGGCTGGGAGTCAGGCGCGCAGTACGAACTGATCGCCGCGCTGAAGTACGGTGCCAGCCGCGCGCAGGTGCTGGAGGCCATGGCGTTCGCCTTCATTCATGCGGGACCGATGGGTATGGGGCGCGTCGCGCCCGCGTGCGATGCCTACCTGAAAAAATGGGACGAACGCGGAGGTGACCAGGCTGAGCAGCCAGCCGCATGGCCGCAAGGCTGGGCTGCGGACCCCGATGCCTTGCGCAGTGGGATCGACCTGGGCAGCCCGGGCCTGAGCGATGCGGAGAAGCAGCAAGTCTTCGACTGGTACGAAACGCACCAGGGCGAAGTGCCGCGGCACATCCGCTTCCTCGCCCAATGGAGCCCGGATGGATTGAAGGCGATGCGCAATCGCTTCGAGTCGTGCATCGTCACCCTGCCGAAACAGATCGTGCCATTGATGATGTTCAATGCGGCCGCCGTGCGCGGAGAGCCTGCCGCCATGCGGCGCGCGGCTTACCAGGCCCGGCATTACGGCGTCAGGCGATCACACCTGCTGCCCATCCTGCAGATCGCCATGGTCTACGCCGGCGACATGGGCAGCGAGGCCATTACCGATGCCGTGGCACCACTGTTCGACGACTGGCCGTACTGAAATCAGCTTGGCGCCGACACCGCCGGCTTCAGACCGAGACGCCGAGCGGCCTTTGAGAACTGCTTGTCGAAAGTGGCCAGGCCGGAGCACAGGCCGGATTGGGCCAGCTGCAGCGCATCGGAGAAGCCCATCCCGCGGCGATACCAGGCGATGGCCTGGCTGACCGCGCCGAGGCGATCGACGGTCAGATTCTCGACCGCGAGCATGTCCTCGAACAAGGCGGCAACTTCATCCGGCGGCATGCCGTAGGCGCCGCGCAGCACCCCTTCGAGTTCCTCGACTACGGTGATCGGCACAAACAGCTGGCGGCCCGACGACAACAACGCCTGGGCGCGTTCTCTTTGTGCCTTGGTCGTGGCGTCGGCATCGACTTCGGCCGCAATGGCACGGGCAAGAACGTTGGTATCCAGGGCGATCATGCCTTGCCCCGCTTCTTCGCCACCGCCAGCCCTTGCAACGCCTCAAATGCCAGCGGCTTGCCGCGCCGGGCGATGCGGTCGAACAGCACGGACGCGGGCTTCTTTTCTCACTTGCCAGGTCGCGATGCAGCGCGACCGTGGTTGGCGCGTTGGCTTCCGGATGGGACTGGAGCGCAAAGCCGTGTTGCGCGCCGCGGCCCTGGTCGACGAGATCATCCCGCGGGTGCCGGTCAGGCAATGGGTGCTGTCGTTTCCGATCCCGCTGCGCATCCTCATCGCGGCTGGGGGCGCGCGCCTGCTGGAAGACCGGTTCACCCTCGGTGCGCCGATACACGCCGTCGAGCACCAGGCAATGCAGATGGATGTTCAGATTGGCGGCAGAACCAAATCTCTGTATCAGCGTGACCGCGCCGGTGTCGGCTGTGGCGCGTTTCAGCCCCGTTTGCTTGAGCAGAAAACCCGCGATGACCCGGTGGATGATGCGCAGCACCGGCGTGAGCAACTCGGGGTGTGCCGTGTCAACGGCGATTTAAAACTGACACAGTTTCGACGAACTCGGGAGACAAATAAAGCTTGTAGTCAGGCCCTGGAGCAAGCTTTCCAACGAGAACAATGCTCTTCCGATCAACCGAGAGAGTGCCTTCACCCCAGTGCAGCAGATCACTGTCCTTGAGGTCGCGGCGGAACCGGCCCGTGTAGGTGGCTTGACTGGCGGCCGAGGTGGCCTCCGAAGAGGTGGGTGCCGAGGGTGCGGTCAGAATGGGAAGCGCGTAGATGCCAAGAGCAAAGGCATGCGATGCAAATAGGAACAGTAGCTTCTTCATGACCAGGACCGCGTACCTCGGCTAGATATGAAACGCCCAACGTTCACAATGAGGGGCGCGCGCCGCTGTTGCGCGCGCCCGTCTCGATTGTGCGGTTAGATTCCGATGATTTCATTGAGACCCTCAACGACATGCGCAATCTCCTCTGGCGTGGAGCGACCCAGCTTTGCGCCTATGCGCTCGACGGAAAGCGTGCGAATCTGGCTGATCTTGACCCACGAGCGCTTGGGCAGCTTCGGCGATTTCAGTTCATGCGTGAGGGGAAACCCGGCGCGCTGAGGCTGACTGGTGAGCGCAACCGCGATGACCGTCCCCGAGCGCTCGTTGAACACGTCGTGGCTGAGGATCAGGACCGGACGCAAGCCGGCCTGTTCGCGACCGCGTATGGGGTTGAGGTCAGCCCAGCGAATTTCGCCCCTCAATATGCGGGCCACGATTCAAGCTCCTTGCTCAGGCCTTCCTCAGCGAGAGCTTTCTCAAACTTCGGATCAAGCTTGGCGCATTCCGACGCAAGGCGGCCGCGTTCCATGCGCGCGAGTTTTTCGCTCACAGCTGCTTGAATCGCGCGGCTGCGATTGGCGAAGACGCTCTTTGAAACCAGGCCATCAACGCGGATTAGAGTTTCGCGGTCGAGGGTAATTGCAACTTTTACGCTGCTCATGTCGCACCTCCAAAGTATGACGATATATCATACCCCAACCCACAAGGACGAGGAATCTAACGATTGAGCTCAGGCCGCGGACCGTCAGGGCCGTCGCACCTGCAGCGAATGGTTAGGCGCATCCGCTGGCCCTGTGAGCTCAAAGACTTCTCACTACGAGGATGTCCCGCCCGTAGTTGAAGGTTGAGTTGGTGGTTGATGCAGTCGTGGGCCCAGAATGCGGGTTCTCGACATCCTCAACCTGAAACCAAGAAAGCTCAACCACCATGAAGAAGTCTACTCGCAAGAATCAGTCCCCGAAGCCACATATCGTGAACAAGAACTGGGCCGCGTTGCAAGAACAGCCGCTGCTATTGGCGAACCCGCAAGCGGCGCTGCCGCTGCCTCTCTTTCAGGTAGCCTGATATTCAAGACAAGAACGGCCCTGCATAGCGTGGCTGACGATGCGGCGCGGCCTGCGCTAGCGTAAAGCCGCGTAAAGCCGCGTAAAGCGGGTAAATGGCATCGACATGAGGCGATTCGGGCCGACTCAGGGGGCGAATGGTTATCGAGAGCGCGGAATTGTCACCAAACTCTGCGCGATTGACCGCTTGCAGGGCCGGCGATATCGTCGTCGTCATCGTTGGTGAAAAAGGTGGTTTCAAATTCCTATATACCCATCGACAGGGGCGCACCGTACTATGGCGAGGACAATGAATATGTCCTCGGAGAGCTGCTGGGCATGTCGTCCGGGGAAATGCAGGCGCTGAAGAAGGAGGGCGTCATTGACTGATGGGGCTTGATCCACGGCGCTTCGCGTGCTGAAGCAGGTTGCCGTGGGCATTGCTGGGATAATTTGCCATGATGGGAAATGGCGCGGAGGAAGAAAAGATGAAATTCATTCGTAGAGCGCTTGCCGTTGCCTTGCTTCTGACGTCGGGACTGGCCATTGCAGCCTTCCCCGACAAACCGGTGAAGATCATCATCGGCTTTCCCGCAGGTGGCCCGCTGGATGCGCATGCGCGCGTGCTGGCCGACCAGGCCTCCAAGGTGCTGGGCCAGCCGGTGGTGATCGACTACAAGGCGGGCGCGGGCGGCACCATCGGCGCGGATTTCGTGTCGAAATCGCCAGCCGATGGCTACACCCTGCTGATGGCGAACACCGGCACCATGGTGATCAACCCGTTCATCTACAGGAACAGCTACGACACTCTGCGCGACTTCACGCCGATCGCGCGCACGGCGCAGCAGCCGCTGGCGCTGGTGGTGAACCCCGCGGTGCCGGCGAAGACGCTGGCGGAGTTCATCGATCTCGCGAAGAAGAACCCGGGCAAGTACAACTACGGCTCGGCCGGCACCGGCGGCATCTCGCACCTGGTGCCCGAGATGCTGCAGTCGGCCACCGGAATCCAGATCGTGCATGTGCCGTACAAGGGCAGCGCGCCGGCGTTCACCGATCTTCTGGCCGGGCAGGTGCAGTTCATCGCCGAGTCCATCCCGCAGGTGGCGCAGTACGTGAAGATCGGCAAGGTGCGCGCGCTGGCCATGACCGGACCTGAACGCAATGCCGCGATCCCCGAGGTGCCCACCATGCGTGAAGCCGGCGTGCGCGACTTCGAAGTGGTGGGCTTCTACGGCCTGCTCGCGCCGCCGCGCCTGCCTGCCGACATCACCGCCACGCTGACCCAGGCCTTCCAGAAAGTGCTTGTCACCGAGGACGTGCGCTCGCGCATGCTGCAGCAAGGCGCCGACCCGGCCTATCTCGATGCGGCCGCATTCGGCGCCTATCTCAAGGCGCAGCTGCTGCGATGGGGTGCCGCCGTGAGCAAAGCGGGCGTGAAGCTGGAGTAGCCGGCTGAAAGCTGCGGGCATTGAATGGAACGATTGTCCCTGTGCGCCGCCATCCTGAAATGCACAAGCCCCGGTTGCAGGCGCAGCCGGGGCTTGTGATTGACTGATGCGTTCGGGGCAATGCCCCGGGACAGCGGCAGATCAGTCGTTGCTGTTCCAGAACCCCAGCAGTTGCAGCAGGCTGGTGAAGAGATTGACGATCGACACGAACAGGCTGACCGTGGCCATGATGTAGTTGGTCTCTCCGCCGTTGACGATGTCGCCGGTTTGCCACAGGATCATGCCGGACATCAGCAGCACGAAGGCCGCAGACACGGTCAGCGACAGCGCCGGGATCTGGAAGAAGATCGCGGCAAGGCTGGCGACGAAGGCCACCAGCACGCCGACGGCAAGGAAGCCGCCCATGTAGCTGAAATCCTTGCGCGTGGTGAGCGCGTAGCCCGACAGGCCGAGGAAGATCGCGGCCGTGCCGCCCATGGCCATCATCACCGTCTGGCCGCCATTGGGCAATGCGAGGTAGTGGTTGATGAGGGGTCCGAGCGTGTAGCCCATGAAACCGGTGAGGCCGAACACGGCGGCCAGGCCCCAGACGCTGTTCTTCAGCTTGACCGTGGCGAAGAACAGGCCAAAGAAGCCCACCAGCGTAATGATGATGCCCGGATGCGGCAGCTTGAGTGCCATCGCGACGCCGGCCGTGACGGCGGCAAAGGCCAGTGTCATGGACAGCAGCGTGTAGGTGTTGCGGATGACCTTGTTGGCGGCCAGCGTCGAGACTGCGGTAGATTCCGCTTGGGACGCGAGTTCCGAAGCGAGCGGCGAATTGTCGAGTGAGCTCATGTGAGACTCCTTGGTAATTGAGACTTGCAATACTTGCGGGCGCCAGTGTAGGGCAGGGGGCAACCTTCGTGCAAGTCGCAAATGACTGAAGTGTGGATCGGAAAAACCGACGCCATCCTGCAACCGTGCGGCGGGTAACCCTGCAGTAAAAATGGGAAATCAGTCCAGGCCGTTCTCTGCAAAGGGTGAGTCGCTGAGCCGCGTCTTTTGCAGCCAGATCATCCATGCCGCCCAGGCCAGGCCGGCGAGCATCATCAGCTGTCCCAAGTGGCCGAAGAACACGCCGATCCCGCGCGAGTGCTTGAGGATGCCGAGGTCGCCGAAGATGTTCTGCCAGTCGTGGCCGTCGCTGTCCGCACCGGTCCTGCCATCGAGCAGCATCATCTTGGGGTCGAAGGCGTCGTACATATAGACGCCCATGTCCGATACCGAGTAGCCGAGCAGCCAGAAGAAAATGGCCGCGCCGAAGGCGTCGCGGCGCTTGAGGATGAGCGCTACGCCCAAGACGATGGGCATGAGGTGCTGGCCCAGGGTGCCGCCCAGCGTCATGATGAAGCGCCCGAACCAGCGGAAGATGGCGTAGTGCCCGGCTTCATGGAAGGGCGTGAGAACGACGTGCAGGAAATAACTACCCGAATCACCGACCGGGATATCCATGTCGCGCCAGATCCAGAAGTTCCATCCGGTGAGCAACACCAGCACGGCGATGCGGCCGTACCAGTTGGTCGGGTCCACCTTGTCGGGCATGGGAAACAGCCAGCGCGAGAGTAACGTTTCTTCATCAGGGTCTGCGCCACTGCTTGGTGCACTGACGCCCGTTTTGGTGCCGGCATCGGCTTGAGTGTCCTTGATGGTGCGCGCATCGGCAGCGGGTGCGGCGGCAAGCGTTGCGGCGCTGAATTTGGCGAGGATCAGGCCGCAGGCCGGGCAGGCGGCCGGAAACGCCTGGTCTTCGGGCAGGGGTGCGTGGCGACATTTCGGGCAGGCAAGGTAGGTCATTGTCGATGCATGGTGTTGGGGGCCTGAATAGCCGCATTGTATGGCGTGGCAGCAGTCGCGTTTGCTGACTGCCAGCGCGCCGGTTCCCTCAAGGTCATCCCCATGCCGTCGTTAAGCGTTATATGGCTTGAATGTTGCTCAGGATCCCACATCGTGCAACGATTCGCACGGCAGTTGTACCCGTCGTTCCAACGAAGGAGAAAACAACATGTCTGCAACCACGACAGGTCATTCGGGCAAGTCTGCAACGGTCCTTCCGATCGCCGGGTTCAAGGATCTCTACCACGTCGCGACCGTAGAGCGCGCCTTGCAGGAACTGCCGGCCGGCGCCAATGACGCCCTGCGGGCGCTGTACGAGAAGATGCTCAAGCTTGGCGGGCAGCGCCTCACCGTGAAGCCTTCGGCGATGCCGGTCATGGATGCCCTGTTCGAGGAGATGCCGAATTTCTCCGAGGTGCTGGACGACATTCGCAAGCAGCTCGCACTGTGCATCGATTCGGCCGACGCCATCGAGCTGCCGCCGATGTTGCTGCTGGGTGACCCGGGCATCGGCAAGACCCACTTTGCGCGCCGTGTCGCCGACCTCATGGGCACGGGCCACGGTTTCGTGCCGATGAGTTCGCTCACTGCAGGCTGGGTGTTGTCGGGCGCTTCGTCACAATGGAAGAACGCCAAGCCCGGCAAGGTGTTCGACACGCTGGTGAACGGCGACTACGCCAACCCGGTGATCGTTGTCGACGAGATCGACAAGGCGTCGGGCGACGTACAGTACGACCCGCTGGGCGCACTGTACGAACTGCTTGAAGGCGGCACGGCCACGCGCTTCGTCGATGAGTTCGTCGAGGTGCCGATCGATGCCTCCGGCGCGGTGTGGTTCGCCACCGCCAACGATGCATCGCACATCCCCGAGCCCATCCTCAATCGCATGAACGTGTATGAAATCAGCGCGCCGGATGCGGCCGGCGCCAGGCGCATCGCGCAGACCATTTATTGCGAGATCCGCGACGGGCATGACTGGGGCAGGGCGTTCCCGGAGCGGCCCGCCGAGGCGCTGCTTGAAAAGCTGTCCGGCTACGGGCCGCGCGAGATGCGGCGGGTGATCCAGTCCGGATTCGGCAACGCCAAGCTGGCCGGCCGCACTGAAATCAGCCCCGACGACATCCAGGACAAGCACGGCGCCAAGCGCCAGCGCATCGGTTTCTGAGTCGCAGCGATTCGGTCCTACTTGCCGCCGAGCTTGGCGTCCCGGATCAGTTTGCCGAACTTGAGCAGGTCGGCGTCGATGCGCTTGGCGAAGGTTGCCGAGTCCTCGGCGAGCGGTTCGTACTCGAGCTGGATCAGGCGGTCGCGCACTTCAGGCAGCCTGGCCACCGCGAGGAGTTCCCGCTCCAGGCGGTCGGACACCGCCTTGGGGGTGCCGGTGCGGATGGTAAAGCCGGTCCACGACGTGATCTCCATGTCCGGGTTCTTCGTCGATTCGGCGGCCGTCGGCAGCTGCGGCAGCGCCGGCGCGCGCTGGCCGCCAAACAGTGTCACCGGTTTGAGCTTGCCCTCCTTGATGAGTCCGGCGGTTGCGCCGACAAGGTTGATCCCGGCCTGGATGCGCCCGGCGACCAGGTCCGGCGTCATGACCGCGCCATCCTTGTAGGGAACCAGCACCATGTCGAGGCTGTAGGCCTGTTTCAGGTATTCGACCGCCAGCGTGGTGGGCGAGGCATTGCCGACCGCGCCGTAGGACAGCTTGCCCGGGTTGGCCTTGGCGTAGGCGATGAATTCCTGCAGGTTATTGGCGGGAAGCGACATCGGTGCCGCGAGCAGCAGCGGGATGTTCACGGCGCGCACCAGGGGAAGAATGTCGCGTTTCAGGTCCCAGGGCAGGTCGTTGCGAAGGGCCGGCAGGATGGTGAGGCCCGCCGGCATCTGGTAGACGGTGAGGCCATCGGCGGGCGATTGCGTGAGGGCCAGTGTCGAGGGAAAGAAGTCGCCGCCGGCGCGGTTCTCCACCAGCACCGTCCAGCCCAGGCGGGTGTTGAGCTGGCTGGCAAACAGGCGCGCCATGACGTCGGTGACGGTCCCGGCGCTGGCGGGGCAGATGATGCGAATCGCACGCGCCGGAAACTCCTGTGCGATCGATGGCGCTGCGGCAACCAGCAGTGCCGCGAGAATCAACAAACGGCTGAATAGTATTTTCATGCTCATTCCTCTGTTGTAATCCGGTGGCATCCGGTCGCCGGCTGGGCGCCGATCTTGGTCATGATAAGTGCAATAGGCGCTGGGCGGGTTGTTTCAACCGAGGCAGAGCACGGCACGGGCCTGGGGCGGCGTTGCATTCGACCGGGCGCCGGTGCAAACTTCGCCGACCACGAGGAGTCATCACATGAAACTCACCCCGGAACAAAAAGCGCATTTCGAACGCGAAGGCTACCTGTTCTTTCCCGGCCTTTTTTCCAGCGCGGAGACGAAAACGCTGGTCGATGCCGTGCCCGCGCTGTACGCCCGGCGCGAGGCCTGCAACGTGCGCGAGAAGGGCTCGGAGGCGGTGCGCACGAACTTTGCGGCGCACCTGTACAGCGAACCCTTTGCCAGGCTCGCACGCCACCCGCGCATGATCGAGCCGGTGGAGGACCTGCTGGGCGAGAAGCTCTACATGCACCAGTACAAGATCAACGGCAAGATGGCTTTCGAGGGCGACGTGTGGCAATGGCACCAGGACTACGGCACCTGGGTGAACGACGACCTGATGCCCGAGCCGCGGGCCATGAACGTGGCGATTTTCCTCGACGACGTCAATGCGTTCAACGGGCCGCTGATGTTCATTCCCGGCAGCCACAAGCAGGGTGTGATTGCCGCCAAGCATGACCTGAGCACCACTAGCTATCCCCTGTGGACGCTGGACCATGACCTGATCCGGCAACTGGTAGCGCGCTCGGGAGACAAGCACGGCGGCATCATTT
>CAXNGL010000080.1:0-10767 GCA_964201515.1 Burkholderiales bacterium | reverse complement strand
CAGGTCATCGACGGCGAGTGCGGTGGCAAGTGTGTACAGTAATTTTTTTGGGGCATCGGGCCGCATTGCAATGAGTAGAGCGGCGCCCCTTTAGCGCAGTCAGCGGCACTAATTTGCCACTTGAAGTTATGCTTTGGCCGCTGAGGCTATTCTGGTATCCATTACCGAATCAACAATAAATCATCGGAATATCCATTTTCATTGGAAATATTCTCATCTAATCATGGTGTTGCCTATAGGTGTTGTCTTGACACTGCAAACGCAGCGTTGGTGTACCTCCACACTTGCTTCGGTGGCGTTACATCTGGCCTGATTAATGCTTGTCATGAAGCGGAGTGTGATGCCCACGCTCCGATATCTATAACAGCTGGCTTCATGACCAAGGAGTTGTTTCGAATGAATGCGATGTCTTTGCAACTGATACAAGATTTAAAGGCGTTCGAGCAATACGGGATGCCAGACGTGTCGAATTACACACCTGCGGATTTTCGTATGGCAATTGCCGAGCAAGTGAGAGTGGACAATATGCTGTTGGCTAATGCGCTTGGCGATGCCGGTCTCAGTCTTTACCCCGATAGCGAAGATGTCCTGTCAATCGTTGCCTTGCTGTCAGAAATCAGGCAGGAATGGGACTTGGCGGAACAGCTGCTTAAGCATCTCGTGGAGGTGCAAAATGAATCATCTCCTCCGGCGACGTGGCAGCACTTGGTACGCGTATTGCGTTGCAATGGCAAGCCTCTCGATGCGTGGATGGTGTTGGGCAAGTCGCTTCAACTTCATCCTGACGACGCATCACTGTTGAAGGAAGGCAAGTGTTTGCAGGATTGGCTGGGAGGTTGTTCTTTGGTGGCAGGAACGGAAACCAGGAATTGAGCCGGCGGGTTCAAAAGGCGGCACCTTACCCGGGCGTTATTAGCGCGCCCGGCAGGCTGATTGAAATATTGCCAGCGTGATTTTATCGGTCCAATCGGCTGCTAACCGTCCGTGAAGTCAACCCGGTAGGGTTGAAGGCGAGTGGGCTGCGCAGTCGACTGGCAGTTGCCCGTGGAAGCTGGTGACCAGTCGGGCGTTCCTGCTGGTGGCGTACTATAGCCAGGCCAATGAAATGCTCTTCGATGCCCATGCATGGGGGTTTTCCATGCTGGGTTGCCTGGCGTCAACTATCTTGAGCGGTCAGCGTCCATTATCCTGACCGGTCGGACTGCCACGCCCCGACGTTGCGTCGGAGCATGCATCACAAGGGGCGCGAGTGGGTGGTCTTGTATGCTGCGCCTGGTGTACGCAGTTCAGCCGAACCCAGGCAATGCGCGACCGAGTTCATGATCAATTCCGAAGGACATTCCATGCCCAAATTCACCGCCTACCGTATCTACGAAGAGAACAAGAAGTCCGTGCCACGCTTTGTGGAAATGTCCGTGGATGAGCTCGACAAGGGCGAAGTGGTCATCAAGGTGGCGTATTCGAGCATCAATTTCAAGGATGCCCTGGCGGCGACTGGCACTGGCAAGGTGATTCGACGTTTTCCCTGCGTGGGCGGAATCGACATGTCCGGCACGGTGCATGAATCCACCGACGCGCGCTTCAAGCCCGGCGACCCGGTCATCGCCACCAGCTACGACCTGGGCGTGTCGCATGACGGCGGCTATGCCGAGTACGCACGCGTGCCCGCAGCCTGGGTGGTGCCCATGCCGCCCGGCATGAGTCTGTTCGATGCCATGGCACTGGGTACTGCTGGCTATACGGCAGGGTTGGGCATCATGTTGATGGAACACAACGGCCTCGCGCCGGCCAACGGCCCGGTCATCGTCACCGGAGCCACCGGCGGTGTGGGTTCGATCGCCATCGATGTGCTGACTTCGTTGGGTTACGCCGTGACGGCGCTCACCGGCAAGGAAGCCGAAACGGATTACCTCAAGGGCCTGGGCGCCAAGGAAGTGATGCTGCGCCAGAGCCTGGACCTCTCCAAGATCCGGCCGCTCGATACCGGACGCTGGGCAGGCGCCGTGGACAACCTCGGCGGCGACGTGCTCTCCTGGATCGCCAGCACCATGCTGGAGAACAGCGCCATCGCCAGCATCGGCCTTGCGGCCAGCATGACCTTCAACACCACCGTCGCGCCGTTCATCCTGCGCGGCGTGGCCCTCCTCGGCGTGAACTCGGCGACGACCCCTTACGCCATGCGGGTGAGGGTGTGGGAACGCCTGGCTGGCGCAATGAAGCCGCGGCACCTGAAGGACATGACGCGTACCGTGGCATTCAAGGATCTGCAGGGAGCGTTCGAGCCATATATCAAGGGGCAGGCGCGGGGCCGGGTGGTCGTCGCCATTGGGAGGTAGCAAGGCCCACACTCGGCGTTGCGGACCTGACGGCGCGCCCGATGGCGGTGGCCCTCGAAGCCATCCTCAAGCAACGGGTCATCGTGGAGAACAGGGGTGGGGCCGGTGGAGGCATTGGCAATGCCTTCGTGGCCAGGTCGAAGCCTGACGGTTACACCTTGCTGATGGCCCTCTCCAGCATCACCATTCTTCCCGCGGCCGATCGCGTTAGCGGCCGCACACCTTCCTACGAGCTCAGCCAGTTGTTGCCGGTCGCCCTGGTGTCGGCGGACCCGACGGTGCTGGTGGTGCGTAGCGAAAGCGGCTATCGCACCCTCAAGGAGTTCATCGACGCTGCCAGGGCGAGCCCCGGCAAGATCAACTACTCGTCATCCGGGAACTACGGCGCCCTGCATACGCCGATGGAAATGCTGTCGCATGCAACCAGCATCAAGCTGTTCCACATCCCGTTCCAGGGCGGGGGGCCGGCCGTCACCGCCTTGCTGGGCGGCCAGGTGGATGCGCTGGCCTCAGGGCCGGGGCCGGTGGTGCAACACGTCAAGGCCGGCAAACTGCGCGCGCTGGCCACCTGGGGTGACAAGCGGAATCCGGCGCTGCCCGATGTGCCGACCTTGAAGGAGTTGGGCGTCGACAGCGAGTTCCACATCTGTGCCGGTTTGTTCGCGCCGGTGGTCACGCCGGATGCCATCCTTCGCCAATTGCGCGAGGCCGTCCGGCTGGCGCTCAACGATGCGCAGTTCAAGCGCAGCATGGACAATGCCGGCCAGCCGATCTTTTACCTCGATGCGCCCGAGTTCAAGGCCTTCGTCGACAAGGACGCGAGGAAAATGGCCGATGTGGTGAAGGCGATCGGCAAGCTCGAAGAGAAGAACTGAGCGCAGTGCCGAGGAGTGCCTGCCGCCCGAATCAGCGTCCTTCGATCATCGAGCGCAATTTCCTCACCGCGCTCCCCGGGCTGGTCAGCACCGGGAGGCCGGTTGCGGCGGCCACGGCATTCGCGGCCTGCGCCGACGAGAACTGCGCCATCAGGATGGCATTGCAATGCTTCAGTTGCGCGGCGCCTTCGGCCAGCAGGCGGTTGTGTTCGCTGGCATTGTCGGCACGCAATTGCGCCAGTGCTTCCGGCACGCAGGCGATTTCCAGGGTGGCTTGAGCGGTGCCGGGTGATTTTGCCGCCTCGAAATCATGGCGCATGGCATCGGCTGCGGCGGGGAAGGTGACCAGCATGCCCAGCCGCCCGCCCAGCTTGAGCGCGTCTTCGTACATGGCCTGATTGGGCTTGAGCAGCGGCACGCCCAGTGTGGGCGCCAGTTCATCGAGCAGCGGGCCGAAGCCGGACCCGGTGAACAGGATGCCCGAGACCTTGAGGTCCACTGCGTAACGAAGCAGGGTCGTTATGCGCCGCCGAATGTTCGGCGCTTCCGCGCCTTCTCTCAGCAAGTCATCGGGCAGCGAGTCGTCGAGCAGGTTGATGCAACGCGCCTCAGGCCAGCCTTCGCGGAACGCCGCCAGCGCGGCCTGCATGGCCGGTTGCAGCGGATTGATCAATGCGATGCGGTGCGTCATGAGGTTTCCCGATCCTTCAAGCTAGAATGAGGCGACGCCGGCTGCTCCGTCCGAGGATCTGCGGCATGCTTGCACAGCATACTCAAACCTGGAAACGAAGGAGCCCTGATGAAGACAAAAGCCTGCATGACCCGCGCTGACGTGAAGAAGATCATGGAGGTCGCGGAAGCCGAGGCCACGAAACACAAGTGGCCGGTGGCCATCACCGTGTTCGACGATGCCGGAAACCTGCAGGCGCTGGCGGTGCTGGACGGCGCCACCGCAGGCAACGTCGGCATTTCCAAGAACAAGGGCCGCAGCGCGGCACTCAGCCGGCGCTCCACCAAGATGTGGCAGGAGCGCATCGAGGCCGGCCAGTTGCACATGCTGACGCTGGGCTATGCCACCGTGCAGGGTGGCCTGCCGATCATGGTGCTGGGCGAATGCGTGGGCGGGGTCGGCGTGTCGGGGGCTGCGGCTGCAGAAGATGAACAGGTCGCGCAGGCCGGCATCGATGCCCTCGGGTCCTGAACGCCATATTCACTGGGAGAAGCCATGGTCAAGCGCGCAAAGGCCGAAAGGAAGGGCCGCACGATGAAGGGTGCGCCGGCGGCGGACTTGAAGCCGCAGAAATGGAAGCTGCGCTTCGCGCCACACCTGGGCTTCCCGGATGTCCAGCAGCCGTTCTTCCTGCACACGCTGGGCACGGCCGATCCGGTAGAGAATATCCGCCTCATGGCCCACCTGGGCTTTGCCGGCGTGCTCGACAACAACATCAAGTACCGGCCAAAAGGCGAGCAGAACCGCATCGCCCGAGCGCTGGAGCGTCATGACATGGCGCTGGGCTGCTTCGTCAACCAGAAGCGGCCGTACACCATCCGCTGGGGTTCCAACGAGCCGGGCATGCAGGAGGCAATCAAGAAGGAGGTGCGCGCATCGGTGGAACTGGCCAAGCGCTTGAACGGCCGCAATATCGTGGTGGTGACCGAGCGCAACCATAGCCAGCCGCTTTGGTGGCAGTTCGGCAACATGATCGACAATCTTCGTGCGGTGCAGGGCATGGTGGAGAAGGCCGGCCTCGTGCTGGTGGTCGAGCATGTCAACCAGCCGCGCCGCCCGGACAACCTCGTTACTCGCCTGGGAGAGGCCTACATGATCGTCAAGGCGCTCGATTCACCGGCCGTCAAGCGCATGTACGACACCGAGCACGTGCAGGTCATGGATGGTGAGCTGCTGCGCAACCTGGAGCGCGTGGCCGCCGTGATCGGCTCGGTGCAGATCGCAGATGTGCCCGGACGGCTCGAACCGGGGCAGGGCGAGATCAACTTCGTGCAGTTCTTTCGCAAGCTGCGCCAGGTCGGATACGAGGGGCTGGTGGAGTTGGAAAACAACTTCTCGCGGCCCGGTGCCGACGGCGAGAGGCTGGCATACGAGGCATTGTCCGCCATGAATTCGGCACTCTGAGGCTCGCTGCCGCTGCAATTGCCCCCGCGGGGAAAATACCCTATAGCAGCCAATGGCTTGGCGACGCTTTGTGCGGCCGCGCTTGCGCCTCGCCGGTTCGCGGGTATCATTGCGCCATTCCAACCATCCCCAACTAATGGGGGCAGGCACAACAATGGCAACAAAATCTAGGGGTTACAACGCCGAGGACATCGAGATCCTCGAAGACCTGTCGCCCATACTGCATCGTCCGGGCATGTATACCGACCCGGCCAACCCGAACCACGCGCTGGTCGAAATCATCGATAACTCCTCCGATGAGGGCCTGGCGGGGTTCGCCAAGGGTGTGTCGGTCATCCTTTACGAGGACGGTTCCGCCTCGGTGGAGGACGACGGGCGCGGCATCCCGGTGGACATCCACCCGAAGAAGAAGGTCCCGGCAGTCCAGGTGATTTTCACCACCCTGCATTCGGGTGGCAAGTTCAGGAAAACCGACGCCGACGCCGTATATCGCATCGCCGGCGGCCTGCACGGCGTTGGCGTGTGCGTGCCGAATGCCTTGTCCACGCGCCTGGAGGTGCAGGTCAAGCGCGACGGCGCATTGCACCGGCTGGTGTTTGCCGATAACGGCCAGCTCAAGGAACCGCTGAAGAAACTCAAGGCCCTCCCGCCCAGGGAGTCGGGCACATTCATTCGCTTCTGGCCGGATCCCAAGTATTTCGATTCACCGAAGATCGTGGTCGCCGATATTGCGGCATTGCTGCGCGCCAAAGCCATGTTGTTGCCCGGCGTGCGCTTCACGCTCGGCATCGAGAAGCACGCCAAGATCGAGACCCAGACCTGGCACTTCCCGGACGGCATCCGCGGTTATTTTTCCGGTGCCATCGAAGGCCTGGCGCCAGTTGCCGACACCTTCCTTGGCGAACGCTACATCAAAGCGCAGTCCGAGTCGGACAGTTTTGCCGAAGGCGAAGGGGCCTTGTGGGCGCTGGCTTGGACTGCAGAAGGCGAGGTGGTCTCCGAAGCCTATGTCAACATGATTCCCACGCGCACTGGCGGCACACACGTGGCCGGCCTGCGCGAAGGCGTGCACGCGGCGATCCGTAACTTCATCGAGCACCACGAAATGGGCCAGCGCGGCCTGAAGCTGGTGCCCGAAGACGTCTGGTCGCGCGTCTCCTACGTGCTGGCGGTGAAGATGCTCGACCCGCAGTTCAAGGGGCAGGTGAAGAACGAGCTGATCTCGCGCGACGCCGTGAAACTCATTGCGCAGATGGTGCGCGACCCGTTCGAGCTGTGGCTGTCACAGCACGTGCATGAAGGCAAGAAGATCGCCGAGCTGTGCATTCGCCAGGCGCTGGCGCGCACGCGCGCAGCGCAGAAAGTGGAGCGGCGCAAGTCCAGCGGGGTGGCGGTGCTGCCCGGTAAGCTCACCGACTGTGCGTCGGACGATCCGGAGCGCAACGAGCTCTTCATTGTCGAGGGCGATTCGGCCGGCGGCTCGGCCAAGCAGGCGCGCGACAAGGAGTTCCAGGCGGTACTGCCGCTCAAGGGCAAGCCCAAGAACACCTGGCAGGATGCCCCCGAGACGCTGTACGCGAACAAGGAAATCGAGGCCATCGCGTTGGCCATCGGCGTGGACCCGCACGGGCCGAGCGACAACGCCGACCTGTCGGGCCTGCGTTATCACAAGATCGTGATCCTGGCCGATGCCGACGTGGATGGCTCGCATATCCAGGTGCTGCTGCTGACGCTGTTCTTCCGGCACTTTCCGAAGCTCATCGCAGCGGGGCGCGTGTACGTTGCGCAACCGCCGTTGTTCCGCATTGACGTTCCGGGTGCCGGCAAGGGCCGCCCGGCGCGCAAGCTCTACGCGCTGGACCAGGCCGAGCTGGATGCCATCGAGCACAAGCTGGGCGACGAAGGCGTGCGCGCAGGCAGCTGGGCGGTGAGCCGCTTCAAGGGCCTGGGCGAGATGAGCCCGGAGCAGTTGTGGGAGACCACGCTCAACCCGGACACGCGGCGCATGCTGCCGGTGTTCGTGGAGGCCGATGGCGCTGGCGCGCGCGAGACCGATTCCAGCGTGTTCGAGATGATGATGGCCAAGGAAAATGCATCGCAGCGGCGCGAGTGGATGGAGACGTACGGCAACCTCATCGATGCAGACATATCCTGACAAAAATAACCATACCTATCCAGTGTTCATAGATAGATAGCCGAAAAACTGACAATTAGATAATCGCATGGGTAATCAGAACGATCTTTTCGAGGGTGGACAACCTGCTGCGCCGGTGACGCCGCCGGCCGCTGAATTGGCCGCTGTGGCGCCTTCCCCAACTGCGTCCCCCGCATCCGGTGGCAAGGGCGGCGGTGGCAGCGGCATGCCGCCGGAACGCTTTGCGCCGATAGCCGGCGAATACGGCGATTCGCTGCCGCTGGGGCGTTATGCTTCCACGCAGTATCTGCAGTACGCCATCGCCACGGTGAAGGATCGCGCGCTGCCGCGCGTGGCCGACGGCCAGAAGCCGGTGCAGTCTCGCATCCTCTACGCCATGTGGGAGATGGGCGGCCGTGCCGGCACGCCGAGGAAGAAATCCGCACGCGTGGTGGGCGATGTGCTCGGCAAGTTCCACCCCCACGGCGATGCCTCGGTGTACGACGCGCTGGTGCGCATCGCGCAGGACTTCACGCTGCGTTACCCATTGGTGGACGGCGAAGGAAACTTCGGTTCGCGCGATGGCGACGACCCGGCAGCCATGCGCTACACCGAAGCGCGCCTGACCAAATTCGCCGATGTGCTGCTGGCAGAACTCGACAACGGCACCGTGGACTTCGTGCCGAACTACGATGGCAGCATGCAGGAGCCGCAATTGTTGCCGGCGCGCCTTCCCGTGGTGCTGCTCAACGGCGCCTCCGGCATTGCCGTGGGCATGGCCACCGAAATCCCCAGCCACAATTTGACCGAAGTGGCGAATGCCGCCATCGCCCTGATCCGCGATCCCGAGCTGTCTATCGCCGGGATCATGAAAAGCATCAAGGGCCCGGACTTTCCGGGTGGTGGCCAGATCATCACGCCGCGCGCCGAGATGCGCGAGGCCTACACCACCGGGCGCGGCTCGGTGCGCGTGCGCGCGCGCTGGACCATCGAGCGCCTGGCGCGCGGGCAGTGGCAGATGGTGGTCACCCAGCTGCCGCCGGGAACTTCCTCGCGCAAGGTGCTGGAGGAAATCGAGGCCATCACCAATCCCCAGCCCAAGGCCGGCAAGAAATCGCTATCGGTGGAGCAGCAGCGCGAGAAGCAGCTGCTGCTGGCCATGCTGGAGAAGGCACGCGACGAATCGGACCGCACCCACCCGGTGCGCCTGGTGTTCGAGCCGCGCTCCTCGCGCGTGTCCGAGGACGATTTCTGCAACCTGCTGCTGGCCAAGACCAGCCTGGAGACAAACGCCTCCATCAACCTCGTCATGGTGGGCCTGGATGGCCGCCCCACGGGCAAGAACCTGAAGGATGTGCTGGCCGAGTGGGTGAGCTTCCGCCTCTCCACCGTCACCCGGCGCACCCAGTTTCGCCTCGACAAGGTGCTCGATCGTATCCACGTGCTCGAAGGGCGCCTCATGGTGCTCTTGAACGTGGACAAGGTCATCAAGATCATCCGCGCGGCCGACGATCCCAAGGCCGATTTGATCCGCGCGTTCAAGCTCTCCGAGCGCCAGGCCGAGGACATCCTCGAGATCCGCCTGCGCCAGTTGGCCAAGCTCGAGCACATCAAGGTCGAGCAGGAACTGGCCGAGTTGAAGACGGAACAAAAGGGCCTGGAGAAGGTGCTGGGCAGCAAGAAGACGCTGGACGACCTGGTGGTCTCCGAGATCGAAGCCGACGTAAAGACTTTCGGCGACAAGCGCCGCACGGTGATCGAGGAGTCCGAGAAGGCCGTGGTGGAAACGCCGGTCATCGACGAACCGGTCACGGTGATCTTCTCCAAGAACGGCTGGGTGCGCTCGCGCCAGGGCTGGGAGGTGGATCCGGGCACGCTGTCCTACAAGGAGGGCGATACCCAGGGCGTATTGATCCGCTGCCGCACCGTCGATCCGGTGGTGTTCCTCGATTCCCTGGGCCGTGCCTACACCGTGCAGGCCGGAGACCTGCCGCCGGGCCGTGGCGACGGCGCGCCTGCATCATCGCTGGTGGATGTGCAGAACGGCGGCAAGATCATGTTCTGCGTCGGCGGCAAGCCCGAGACCCGCGTGATGGTGGCCTCCAGCGGCGGCTACGGCTTCCTCTCCACCATGGGCGACATGGTCTCCAACCGCAAGGCCGGGCGCGAGTTCATGACGCTGGCCGAAGGTGAAGTGACGCTGGCGCCCTTCGTGTACGAGGAGGGCAAGCGCGTTGCGGCGGCCTCCGAAGGCGGCAAACTGCTGGTGTTCGACATCGACGAGATGCGTGCCGTGGCGCGTGGCCGCGGTGTCATCATCATGGGCCTGGATGACAAGGAAGAACTTGTTGCGGTGGCTGTGCTGCCGGGCAACGCGCTGGTAATGGTCTGGACGGCGCGCGGCGGCAAGGAGAAGCGATTGGAGATCTCCGGGGCGAAGCTGTCTTCCTACCATGGCAAGCGCGCGCGCATGGGGCGGGTGCTGCCGGACCGCATGCGCCCGTCCGCGATCGAACTGCCTTCGAAAGAATGACCGACGCAGCTAGGGCGTGGCCGGGCATGGCAGCGCGGTCCCCGGGCGGCATCATGGTGCGTAGTGGCTTCGGCAACCGCGGAGCGCCCGGAGTCCCCTGTGCTATAAGGTGACGGAGAGGAGTGGGGCAGATGGCCGAAAATCGCAAGTTCTTCTATGGCTGGGTAATTGTCGGAGCAGGCCTGTGCATCACCATGGTGATGTACGGCATCATCGAAGTGTTCGGCATCATGTTCAAGCCGCTGGCGCTGGAATGCCGCTGGGACCGTGGCACCATTTCCGCCGCGGCCTTTGTCAACTGGATCGCCTTCGGGGCTTCGAGCCTTGCGTGCGGGGCGCTGTCCGACCGGTTTGGCTCGCAGCGCGTCATGCTGGGCGGCGCTGTCATCTTCGTGATGGGCACGCTGCTGATGAGCCAGGTGGAACAGCTCTGGCAGCTGTACCTTTTCTTTGGCGTGATGCTCGCCGTCGGGCGCGCAGCGGCAGGCGTACCGCTCACGGTGCTGGTGACGCGCTGGTTCACGCGCAACCAGGGCCTCGCGCTATCGCTCTCGCAATCGCAGAACGTGGGTTCGGTGATCTTCGCGCCGCTGGCGGTGATGCTGATCGCCAACTACGGCTGGCGCGGTGCTTATATGTGGCTGGGCGCCGGAGCGCTGGTCATCATCCCCCTGGCGCTCCTCATGCGGGACACCAAACCGCTGCCGAAGAAGGTGCACGCCACACCTGAGGCCGAGGCCGAGTCGGAGAGGCGC
>CAXNGL010000079.1:0-10767 GCA_964201515.1 Burkholderiales bacterium | reverse complement strand
GCTTCGGCAGCAATGGTCCGGATGCCGAAAAGCCGGCCTACGACGACATCATCCAGTCGGGCAGCGGCATCGCCGCCCTGAACGGCCAGGCCAGCGGCAAACCGGACTACGTACCCACGGTGATGGCCGACAAGACCGCCGGGCTGATGCTGTCGCAGGCCATTGTCGCGGCGTTGCTTGCACGCGAGCGGACCGGCCGCGGCCAGTCCGTGGAAGTACCGATGCTGGAGGCGCTGGTGTCGTTCATGATGGTCGAGCACCTGGGCGGACTCACTTTCGAGCCGCCGGTTGCACCGGCCGGCTACACGCGTCTGATGGCCGGCGGCCGCCAGCCGGCGCCGACCAAGGATGGATACATGACCGTGCTGCCCTACACCGGGCGGCACTGGAACGCCTTCCTCACGGCGGCCGGCCGCACCGACCTGATCGAAAAATACGAAGTGAACGATCCGGTTCGCCTGTACGCCAATGTCAAGACGCTGTATGGGGAACTCAGGGAAATCACCAAGGGGCGCACCACCGCCGAATGGATGAAGGTATGCCAGGACGTGGACATTCCGGCCTCGCCCATGTACACCCTGGACGAATTGCCGGAGCACCCGCAGCTGAAAGCGGTGGGCCTGTTCAAGACCATGGAACACCCGACCGAGGGCACCATCCGCTACGTGGATTCCCCGGTGCGGTTTTCCGATACGCCGGCCAGCGTGCGCTCGGGCGCCCCCTCGATCGGCCAGCATACCGACGAGATCCTGCGCGAGGCCGGCTACAGCGATGTGCAGGTTGCCGGCTACCGCACGCGGCGGACCGTGGCTTGAACCGATGTGGCGCGGACCGGAAAGCGGCCTTGCGAACGGTTGGACGCGCAGTTTCGACCCGGTTTTTGGATAGCCTTGCGGTATCATTGCCGCCTCGGAGAACAGGCTGGTCCTGCCCCGATTGAACCATTGAATGATGTGAATAATGCAGCGCGCCTGAACACCGGCGGCGCCAAGCCCGGGAAGACTCACCATGCTGCTGGAAATCAAAGACGTGCACTTCGGATACAAGCAGGAAGCACCCATCCTGCAGGGGTTCGACATGAACGTGGCGCAGGGCGAATTCCTCACCCTGCTCGGGCCCAGCGGCTGCGGCAAGTCCACGCTGCTCAATCTTGCCGCCGGCCTCTTGTTGCCGCTCGACGGTTCGGTGAAATTCAACGGCGGCTACCTGCACGGCATCAACAACAACGTCGGCTACATGACGCAGGGCGACACGCTGCTGCCCTGGAACACCGTGGCCAAGAACATCCTGCTGCCGCTGGAGTTGCGCGGCACCCCGGCCCAGGAGCGCTCGGACAAGCTCGAGCGCGCGCTCAAGCTGGTCAACCTGGGCGAGGCACGCAACAAGTTCCCATCGGAACTCTCCGGCGGCATGAAGCGCCGGGCGTTGCTTGCCCGCAGCCTGATCTACGATCCGCCCATGCTGTTGATGGACGAGCCGTTCGCCGCGCTGGATGCGCAATTGCGCGAAACCATGCACAAGGAGTTGCTCAGCACCGTGAGGCGGCTCAACGAAAGCGTGCTCTTCGTCACCCACGACATCACCGAAAGCATCCTGCTCTCCGACCGCGTGCTGGTTCTTGGCGGGCGGCCCTTGCGGATCCTTGAGGAAACCATGATCCCCTGGGGCAAGGAACGCAACCTCGACGAGATCCGCAAGTCCGCCGAGTACGCCACCCTGGAGACACATGTGCGCGGACTGCTGCGCCAGGCCGATGCCCAACAGTACGCCACTCCTTCCACGGGTGAAGCATGAGCACCGACAACAAGCCTGCCGACGTACCCGATCATCTTGCCAAGGCCCCGGTGCGCAAGAGCCGCCGGCGCATCCGCATGGAGAACCTCGCCTGGCAGATCTTCATCGGCGTGGCCTTCCTCGGTTTCTGGGAGTATGCCTCGGAGCGCTGGATATCCGCACTGCTGGTGAGCAAGCCCACGCGCATCGCCGGCACCATGTGGGAATGGACCGTGGATGGCACCTACGTCACGCATATCTGGGTCACGCTCAAAGCCACAGCCATGGGCTTCGGCGGCGGGGCCATCGGCGGCATGATCCTCGGCTACATCACCGCCACCTGGCGGCGCGTGGGCGAAGTGCTGGAACCCTACGTCACGGCGCTCTACACGCTGCCGCGTCTCGCACTGGCACCCCTGTTCCTGATGTGGTTCGGCCTGGGCATGGAATTTCGCGTCATGTTCTCGGCCACCATCGTGTTCTTCCTCGTCTACTACAACACCTACTTCGGCGTGCGCGAAGTGAGCAACGAGCTGCTCGCCGCGGTGCGCATCATGGGCGCCAACCGCGCCCAGCTTGCCATGCGCGTGGTGATCCCCTCGGCGCTGGTGTGGGTGGCCGCCGGCCTGAAGATCTCGGTGCCTTACGCGCTGGTCGGCGTGGTGGTGGCCGAGATGCTGGCCTCCGATGAAGGCGTCGGCTTCCTGCTTGCCAAGAGCGCATCGCAGTTCTCGACTTACGGCACCTTTGCCGCCATTGCCGCGCTGCTGGCCATGGCGCTTGCCACCGACTGGATACTGGAGTTCTTCACCCGGCGCGCGCTGCGCTGGAAGACTGTCGGGTCGCAGGGGCAACAGCAGCAGCAGTAGGTGCGACCACGTGGCGGCCAGTGCCGCCATCTCAATTGACCGGCGGGCTTTGCAGGTATCTATTGCCTGAAGAAGCCCAACAGACGGGCATCTTCAGGCATTTCCGGGGGCGCTAGCTCTGCCGGCACCTGCACGACCCGCGTGCCTTGTATTCGCATCATTAGCGCGAAGGCGAGCTGGTCGTCCGGGACAACATCGCCATGCAGCACGGGCGGCGCCCCTTCGCGCACGCGTTCAACCGCCATCCGGCGGATGGCTTCCAGCGTCTGGTGATCGAATATGCGGCCGTCTCGCTTCACGGCGCGCACGCTTCACTGCGAATGCGCGCCACCAGTCGCAGCGATTTTCGAGCCAGCATGGCGCTCTCTGATGCATTGCAGGTAGTGTTGTGCCAACACATCATGGTGCTTGGCGACCAACTTGGTCACGCGCGTGATTCCCAAAACCGGAAAATACCGCATGGCCTCTTTGCTGCCTGTGTGCGCGATCTTGATCTCCACAACATCGCCAACGCCTATGCTGGACTCGGAGTCGCTGATGAAGGCGATTGCCGAACCGGCTCCGTTGGCCAGTGATTCCGGGAATTCCACTTCAACCCAACGCTCGGTGCTCTTGCGCTGAGTTTTCGGCACGAGATCGAATGACAGGAATACACCTGAGCCAATTTTCAAGTGCACGCCCACAATTAAGCCCGTGGCAGAGGTTCCTCCGATATAACCATACTTGCGCGGCAGGTCGATCGACCGCTCGCGGGCTGCGCTTGACCATGGCAAGTCAGCCACGCGCGGAGAAAGGGGGTAGATTTCGCCAGTGGACATTGGCTCGTCGGCAACCTTCGGCGCCACCTCGGCTTTCTGCTCGTACCGCCCTTCGACGCCCTGCAGTGCAACGATGCCGTCGCGGAGTTGCCGTTCCAGCACACAGGCGCGCTCGTTACTGCCGGCATAACGGTAGCCTTTAGTGACGGTCACCGCGGCCTGTTCAAGTGAACCTGCGTCTGACCCGGACTGCGCGCAGGTGGGTCCGCACAGAAAGCCCAAACCAAATAGCAGGGGCCGCCATATGGGTCGTATCACATCCACCCTTTTCACGACGATGCTGCGCAGGACGCCATGCTGGCGCGCTGTTGGCGAGCTTGATTTTGCCCGGATTAGGGCGTCTGCAAACGACAGCAGCCGCTCGGTGCAGCGTGCCACCCGGAAAGTAATGCTGACCACCAAGTTCATGCCGACGCAGACAGCAGGTCTTCGATTTCCGGAATCCTGAGTGACTTCAACTGGTCATCGAGCAGATAGAGACTGCGCTTCTTTTCGATCTTGGCGGCGAGCTTGAGCCCGGTCTTTTGCATTCGCGACTCAAGGACGCTCATGAACTCCGCCGTGTAGCCAGTCACCAGGACGATGGGCGTCTGGCAGCGGCAGCGCGCCAGAAAGTCCAACAGACCGCTGCAGTCCTCTCCACCCAGAAGTACATCCATCACGATCAACGTTGGACGAGATCCGAGGTAGCCTGCCTTGAAGGCTACGGCCGTTGATGTCAATGTGCTTTCGTAGCCACTGCCCTTGGCCAGACGACCTATCAGGGCCAGGGATTGCTCGTTGTCATCGACGGCAAGAAGGTGAT
Source organism: Burkholderiales bacterium (assembly GCA_964201515.1). Lineage (GTDB taxonomy): Bacteria > Pseudomonadota > Gammaproteobacteria > Burkholderiales > SG8-39 > CAIYPG01. Next base: position 6,502 of record CAXNGL010000079.1, on the reverse strand, counting down.
TTAGATTCATATCGAAGGATTCCTGTAGAGCACTTCAGCCAGCGCTTTCGCTGAGCGCCGTCTATGTTTGAGGGGGAGTGAGCGATGGCAAAGAGCCCAGATAGGCTGTTCGCAACAACATGTCAATCTTCCCGATATTGCGGCCTTTTTCGACGACGCCGAGCACATGCAGCCCGTTGTCGCGTGCCACTTCGCTGATGGATTCCAGGAAGTGGTGGTCAAAGCCGCTGAAAAGGATAATCGACCCCTTGAACCGGCTTCGGCCGAGGTGCTTTACGACACCCACTGAGTCCTCATTCTGCAAGAAGAGATCAATGATGGCGACAGTCGGCGACATTTCCTTGTACTTCTCGATGAAAGCAGTCGAAGACGTCACCCCGACCGTCTCAAAACCGATCTGACTGGCGATCTTCTCGACCAGAGCCAGCATTTTCTCGTCATCGTCAAGCACGAGCAGGCGGTTGGCGTTGCTGGTGACCGGGTTCATTGCGGCTCCTTTGGAATTGAATTAACGGCAATGCCTGTTGAATCATTAGGGAAAGAGATTGCCCGTCGTGATCGACGGCAGGAACAACACTTCGATTTATATCGAAGGTTTCCTGTTGTGTACTTCAGCTGGCGTACTCGATGACAAGGCACCCAGATGGGCCGCTTGCAGCAACTTGCCAATCTCTCCTATATTGCGGCCTTTTTCGATGATGCCGAGCACCTGCAAGTTCTTGTCTGTGGCCAATTTGCTGAGGGTGTCCAGGAAGTGGGGGTCAAAGCCGCTGAAAAGGATAATCCCCCCTTGGAACCGGCTTAGGTCCAGGAAAGTAATGACACTTTGGGCGGAATCCTCACCCTGCAAGAAACGGTCAACAATGGCGACTGTCGGTGACATTTCCTTGTACTTCTCGATGAAAGCAGTCGAAGACGTTACCCCGGCCGTTTCAAAACCGATCAGACCAGCGATCTTCTCGACGAGAGCCAGCATTTTCTCGTCATCGTCAAGCACGAGTAGACGGTTGGGGTTGAGGGTGCTCAGGTTCACGGCGGTGCTTTCAGGATTGAATAGATGGCAAATCGATGTTGATCGCGGCGCCCTGCTTGTCGGTATCCTTGCCCAAGCTCGCATCTCCGCCGGTTGCAAGAGCGAACTGGCGCGCGAACCATAGCCCGAGGCCGACGTGGGAATTCCCCTTCTTTGAACTGAATCCGAGCTCGAAAGCCCGACCGCGCTCGCGAAGGCCAAAGCCCTGTCCGGTATCCCTGATGCAGATGCGAACAAAGTTTCTTCCGGAAGCAGCGACCAGATTCGTACAATTGATGCGCACTACGCCCTTTCCCTTCATCGCCTGGGCGGCGTTCGAGACCACCGCTTGGATCGTTAGCTGCAGAAATCGCGGATCGGTATGCACAGGCAGGACCGCCTTGTCGACGGCAAGCGTCAATTTGCACCCGGGACTCAGTGAGTCGCGGAGGCTGTGCGCCAATTGCGGGAGAAACTTCGCCATCTCCACATCGACCGGCGTAAAAGATGCGCCGCTCTCCAGCGACGCCAAACTTGACGACAGATCTTCCAGGTCATTGAGCGAACTCAGCACATCATCAGTCATCTCGATTGAATCGAGGTCGTGCGCTAGACCGCGCAGAAGCGTGAGGTTTCCCCGCGATATGCCCAATACATTGTTCAGGGCATGTGCGATGACCCGGTTGAGCATCGCGACGCCCTCCAAGCCCGAGCGATACGCCATTTGCAGCGACTGGCTCCCGGCGGCAGCATCCACAGGCGGGACGCCCAGCTGCTTGCTCGAGGCGCCCTTCACTCGCCGCGGCTGATCTCCGCGCGGCTGATCTCCGCGCGGCTTCCTGCGCGTATTGTCCGTTACCGCTGTTTTCCTGTCCGCCACTATCGTCTCTTTTCCGTCAAGTTGCCGCCACGCACCCTCTCGAGGTGTCCTGCAGATTGCGCAGGTTCTTCTTCCAAGAATCCATGCGGGCACATCCATTGACAGCAGTCTATTCGGTGCGGTCGCAGGGATTGTTAATATTTGTAAAGTTATACAACTGGCATTATTGCGGAATTGCAGCCCCTTTCGGCCCATGTCTCGGCGCCGAAACATGGGCCGAAAGGGGCTGCAACTACTGGCGTGAGCTAATTAACCCAGATACCTTTTGGGGATCTCAAATCTGAAAAACCGCGCCGCGTTCAGGCCCAGCACCTTCCTGCGCGTGTCCTCGCGCAGGTGGCCCATCTGCCGCTCGATGGCCTGCTCGGAGTGCGGCCAGGTGCCTTCGTGATGCGGGTAGTCGTTGGCGAACATGAGGTTGTCCTCCAGGCCGTAGGGTTCGGCCAGGAGCAGCGCCGAGTGGTCATCGCAGACCGAGGCCGCGCCGTTGGCGCGCCAGTATTCGCTCGGCAGCGCCTTGAGCTTCGGGCGCACCCACATGTGCTGCTTGCGGTACACCTCGTCCATTCGCGTCATCAGCCATGGCACCCATCCGGCATTCGCTTCGATGGTCGCGAAACGAAGCCTCGGGAAACGCTCGAACACCCCCGACGCGCACAGGTTGACCACCGGCTCCATGATGGGCGAAGTCGCATGCACCACCTCGTTGATCACCGCGCCGCCATTGCCGCGCGCCACGCGCGGGTCGGTGCCGGTGGCGATGTGAAAGGTCATTGCCAGGTCGGCATCCTGAATGGCCGCCCACAGCGGATCGAAGGCGGGCTGGTTGTAGTTGGGGTGCGCGGCATCCGGCGGGCCCCAGATCGGCTTGCTCGGCAGCGTGAGCACACGGTAGCCCATGCGCGCGACACGCTGCACCTCCGCGATGGCGCCCGCCAGGTCGCCGGTGGCCAGGGCCGCGGCCGGGTTGCAGCGATCCTTGTATGGGGAGCAGGTCTCCCAGGCCCAGTCGTTCCAGACGCGGCACTGCGCCTGCGAGAACTCGGGGTCCGCGGCCCAGATCATCAGGCCGGGACCGTTGGGGAAGATCACCTCGCCGTCGATGCCGTCCGCGTCCAGGTGCGCCATGCGCTCGGCCCCCGTGGTGCCGCCGCCCAGCAGCAGCATCTGCGTGGACGTGCCCGCCTTGGCGCGCAGCAGGTCATCGCCCTCCACCGGATCGTCGATCAGCATCATCGGCCGGCGCGCTTCCTGCACCAGGTGCCGGCGGCCATCGATGACCTCCACGCGCGGCAGCCGCGCCACATACTTCTTCTCGATGCGGTCGCGAAACAGCGTCGGCGGCGGGCCGAGGTGCGCGTCCACGGACAGGATGAAGTACTTGTCCTTGGCGCCCGGACGCGCCGACCCTCCCCAGCCCTTCGCGCCGGGCGTCTCGAGGCGCCACGCGTTCGCGGCATCGACAGTGATGGTTCCTGCTGTGGCACTCATTGCGCGCTCCTCATTTCACATTTCCAATTCACACGCACCCTGGCGACCTTCAGGCAGCCGAGGGGGTGATCAACTTCAGCCCCGGGAAATACTCCCGATAACGCGGTGCGTCACGTGTCAGCAAGGCAAGGCCCGCAGCGACCGCATGCGCCCCAATATAAAAATCCGGCAGCGGCGAGCGCTTCGCTCCTCCACGGCGTCGGTACCGGCGATAGGCCTTGCCCGCCACAAAAGCCGCATCCCAGGGCAACGGCAGCCGGGCAAACGGATGGCCCGAGAGTGCAACCTCAAGTGCTTCAATGGTCTCGTAGTGCACCGACAGTTCCGCATAAATGATCGGATTGATCGCCAAACCGTCGCGATTTGCCGCCTTGCTCAGGTGCGAAGCCGACCAGTCGAACCAATGTGGATCCTCCGTCGCGATGTCGAGGAGCACGTTGGTATCCACGAGGACCGGCACGCGACTCAGTCCTCACCGCGAGTCAGCGCCATCAACTCGGCGGTACTGCGCTTGAGATGCTTGAGCGACCCGCGCAAAGGCACGACCGCGCGCTGCCCGCGATCGCCGGTCTTGCCCAGCGGCTTGAGTATGACCCGCCCACGGACAATTTCAAAGCCTACCTCGGTGTTGGGCAGCAGGCCCGCCTGTTCACGAATGTGCTGGGGGATGGTGACCTGGCCCTTGCTGGTGATGCGCATGACGACTCCCGGTAAGAATTGCCTCTGGTAAGAATATTACGCGGCTCCCATTTTTGCGGCAAGGACCGATTCCAACATGACCGATTCGGCGCACCTGCCGCAGTGCAGCTGTCGCAGTGCAGCTTGCTTCGACCCGCCTCACGTGGCAGCATGCACCCGCCCCCCTCACGCTGGGCATTGGAGGAGGAGACCGCGATGATCCGTACTGACTGCCTGCCGCACCGGACCCCGGCGTGAACGCGCCCGCGGTGAGCGCGTCGGCAACGGACGTGCTGCAGGCTTATCTCGGCCGCCCGTGGCTGGCCTGGTACGCCAAGGGGACGCCCGAGCATGTGGACGTGCCCATGCAATCGGTGCCGGAGGCCTTCGATGTCGCATGCGCGGCGCGACCGGACCGGGTGGCGTTGATTTTCTACGGCCGCGAAATGCGCTTTCGCGAGCTGCGCGAGGCCACCGACCGCTTCGCCAATGCGCTTGCCACGATGGGCATCAGCAAGGGCGACCGCGTGGCGCTGTATCTCCTGAACAGCCCGCAGTTCGTCATCGCCTATTTCGGCGCGCTCAAGGCGGGTGCGGTGGTCACGCCGATCAGCCCGGTGTACACCAGCCACGAAGTGCGCCACCAGCTCGACGACAGCGGTGCGCGCGTGCTGGTGTGCCAGGACATCCTGTTCGACAAGGTGGAGAAGTGCGGCGCGAAACTCGATTTCGTCGTCCTCACCAACGTCAATGAATACCTGCCGGCGCTGAAGCGATTTCTGGGCAGCGGGCCGCTGGGCAAGCTGTTTTCCGCCACAGCGAGCACGCCGGTGATCGCCGCCGCACCCGACCGCCACTGGCTGCAGGACCTGCTGGCGCGCCACGAACCCAAGGCGCCGGCCATCACCTTCGACCCCGACAAGGACCTCGCGGCGCTGCCCTACACCGGCGGCACCACCGGCAACCCGAAGGGCGTGATGCTGAGCCACCGCAACCTGATGGCGGCGCGCGCCAACGGTCACGCGGCGTTTCCCACCTTCCGGCCGGGCGAGGAAGTGATCCTCGCCTTCCTGCCGTTCTTTCATATCTACGGGCAGGTAGTGCTGATGCTGAATGGTCTTTGCGAGGGGTATCGCCTGGTGCTGTTCACCAATCCGGACACCGAGGCGATTCTGTCTGCCATGGAGCGCTACGGCGCCACGGGCTTCTTCGGCGTGCCCACGCTCTATGAATACCTGAAGGATCACAAGGACACCGGCAAGGTTGATTGGCGCCGCCTGAAGATCCTGGTGTCTGGTGCCGACACCCTGCACGAGTCCACCATGCGGGACTGGACCAAACGAACCGGCTCCACCATCACCGAGGGGTATGGCCTGTCGGAGACCTGCGCCATCAGCCACTTGAATCCGCTGGCGCGGCCGAAGGCCGGGTCTTTCGGCATCCCGGTGCCCAACATGCGCGCCGCGGTCATCGACCCGGAGACGCTCGCCTGCGTGCCCCCGGGCGAGACCGGCGAGCTGCTGCTGTCGGGCCCCAACGTGATGCTCGGCTACTGGAACAAGCCTGAGGAGTCCGCCAAGGTGTTCCTCGACATCGCGGATATGCGCTGGCTGCGCACCGGCGACATCGTGCGCATGGATGACGAAGGCTATTTTCATTTTCATGACCGCAGCAAGGACCTGATCAAGTTCAAGGGGATGTCGATCTTCGCCAAGGACATCGAGGACGTGCTGTACGCCCACCCGCAGGTGAAGGCCGCCGGTGTCATCGGCGTGCCCGACCCGGCCGTGGGGCAGGTGGTGAAGGCCATCGTGGTGCTGCAGTCGGAGGCGCGCGGCAAATTGTCGGAGGAGGAACTGCGCGCCTGGTGCGCCGAACGCCTGGCCGACTACAAAGTGCCGCGACTCATCGAATTCCGTGGCGAACTGCCCAAGACCGATGTGGGCAAGGTGTCGCGGCGCGAGTTGCGCGACGAGCTGACGTAGCCATGGGCACGCCGTTCTTCAAGGTCGACGGCCTTACGAAGCGCTTCGGCGGCCTCACTGCAGTAAACAATGTGTCCTTCGAATTGCAGCGCAACCAGATCGTCGGGCTGATCGGCCCCAACGGCGCCGGCAAGACCACGCTGCTGCGCCTGATCACGCGCATCCTGGCCGCCGACAAGGGCCGCATCGTGTTCAACGGCGAAGACATCTCGTCGCTGAAACCCTGGGACGTGGTGAACCGCGGCATCTGCGGCACCTTCCAGAACACGCGGCCATTCCGCAACCTGCCCATCATCGCCAATGTCATGGTGCCGCTGTTGTCGCCGCGCGCCAGGAAGCGCGGCGAATGGGTGAAGAAGATCGAGGCGCGCGCCATGGACGCGCTGGAATTCGTCGGCATCTCCGACATGGCGCTGGAACCGGCCTCGGCGCTGTCGCAGGGAGATCTCAAGCGCC
>CAXNGL010000078.1:0-10851 GCA_964201515.1 Burkholderiales bacterium | reverse complement strand
CAAGCCACCAGGCTGCACCCCTCCACGGCGCATCGCATCCTTGCGGCGTTGGTCAGCGCCGGCATGGTGGAGCGCGTCGGGCAGGGCAGCTACCGGCTGGGCATCCGCCTGCTGGAGTTGGGCAACCTGGTCAAGGCGCGCATCAGCGTGCGCGAGCAGGCGCTGCCGCACATGCGCCGGCTGCACGCAGCCACCGGCGAAGCGGTCAACCTGTCGGTGCGGCATGCCGACGAGATCGTTTATGTCGAGCGCACATCCCCCGGGCGCGCCCTCATGCGCGTGGTCAACATCATCGGCGCGCGCGCCCCGCTGCACATCACCGCGGTGGGCAAGATATTCCTGCTCGAAGATGGCCCTGCGGGCCTGCGCGCCTATGCCGAGCGCACCAAGCTGCCACAGCAGACCCGCAATACCCTCACCAGCATCGCCGCATTGGAGCGGGAGCTGGAAAAAATCCGCCGCCAGGGCTATGCGCTGGATGCGGAGGAAGCCGAACTGGGCGTGCGTTGCATCGGCGCCGGCATTCGCGACGACGCCGGCGTCCTGGTCGCGGGCCTCTCTGTTTCCGCACCTGCAGAACGCATGAAAGCGGCATGGGGGACGCTGGTGAAAGATACGGCGGGGCAGATTTCCCACGCCATCGGTTACCGCGCCTAGCCAGGCACCTTTGATCGAACACTGGACGAGGGGAAACACATGCGACGCCAAGCCATCCACACCCTGCTCACAGCCGCCGCCATCATCATGGCCAATGCCCCGGCGCTGCTGTTGCCGTCACAGGCCACCGCACAGGAGTCGCCCGCCGCGTTTCCTTCCAAGCCGGTGAAGTTCATCCTGCCCTTCGCCCCGGGCGGGCCATCGGACATCATGCTGCGGCTGGTGGCGCAGAACCTCTCCGAGGGCTGGCGCCAGCCGGTGCTGGTCGAGAACCGCGCCGGCGCGGGCGGCATCGTCGGCACGGAGATGATCGCCAAGTCTCCGGCCGATGGCTATACACTGGGGGTCGGCTCTATCGGCACGCATGCCATCAATGTCAGCCTGTATGCGAAGCTGCCATACGATGCCGTGACGGACTTCGCGCCCATTACGCTGCTGGCGAGCTACCCGACCATCCTGGTCGTCCACCCGTCGGTGGCGGCGCAATCGGTCGCCGACCTGACGCGCATCCTGAAGGAATCGCCGGACAAGTACGCCTTCGGCAGCGCCGGGCCGGGCAGCTCGGCGCACCTGGTGGCCGAGATGTTCAAGCTGGCCACCGGCACGCAGATGACCCACATCCCGTACAAAGGCGATGCCCCGGCATTGAACGACCTGGTCGGCGGCCAGTTGCAGGTCATGTTCGCGAACCTGTCGGCCAACGTGATGGGCTTCGTGCAAAACGGTCGCCTGCGCGCACTGGCGGTGACCAGCCCCGAACCTTCCCAGTTTGCGCCGGGCGTGCCGGCGCTGGCGCAGAGCATTCCCGGATTCCAGGCCCGCACCTGGGTGGGCATTTTTGCGCCCGGCAAGACAGCGGCGCCGCTGGTGACGAAGATCCATGCCGATATCGCGCGCGTCATGCAACTGCCCGCCGTGCGCACCCGCTTCCAGGAATTCGGTGCCGCCATCGGGGGCAACGCCCCTGCGGAATTCTCCGCCTACGTGAAATCGGAAATCGAGCTGTGGCGTCCCGCGGTCAAGGCGTCCGGGGCCCGGGCCGACTGAAGCGGCCTGCAGTACACTCGAATCGAAGGGAGATGACCAACATGCAGCTACGCAAACTCGCCTACGGCATGGGCGCCGAGGTCTCGGGGCTCGACCTGTCCAGGCCGCTGGACTCTGGCGCCATGGCTGCAGTGAGGGCCGCCTGGCTGGAACACCTGGTGCTGGTATTTCCGGCGCAGGCGCTTTCCAACGAAGAACACGTTGCTTTCAGCCGCACGCTTGGCGAATTGGAGCTGCATCCGCTGAAGAGCTTCCAGGGCGCCGGGCATCCGGAAATCGTCGAGATCAGCAATCGCGTCATCGAGGGCAAGCGCTCGGAAACCTACTCGGTCGGCCGGGCCTGGCACTCCGATGGCGCCTACACCGTGCGCCCGCCGACCGGGTCGTTGCTCTACTGCCGCGCCCTGCCCGATGTCGGCGGCAATACCTGGTTCACCAACCTGTACCTCGCCTACGAATCGCTGTCGGACACCTTCAGGAAGATGCTCGACAACCTGTCGGTGGTCAACGACATGCATTTCTATTACCAAGGCACGGGGCGCGGCATGCGCGACGAGCAGACCGTCGGACGCGAGGCGGTTGAAGTACCCGCCGTGGTGCAGCCGCTGGTGCGCACCCATCCCGAGACCGGGCGCAAATCCTTGTTCATCAGTCCCTCGGTGTGCCGGCAGATTCTCGGCATGAGCGAGTCGGAGAGCGCCGGCATCCTGCAGTATCTATGCGAGCACGCCGTGCGCCCGGAATTCACCTACCGCCACTACTGGCGCGTCGGCGACCTGGTGCTCTGGGACAATCGCTGCACGCTGCACCTTGCGCCGGCCGATTACGACACCAGGCAGGTCCGCTACCTGTGCCGCACCACACTATTAGGGGAGGCGCACGGAAAGTTGCTGGTGGCGGCCTAAGGACCGCCGATCGGCAGCCACTCTGCATCGGCTCCGTTTGCTCGTATCTGAAGGAGGGTGGCAAATGCCGGCGCCAATCGAGAATACCATGCGTCGTTTTGCCATGACGTATCGACCCCGGCGAGGGCCTGGCGTTGCGTTAGCGGCCACGATGCGCGCGCTTTTTCTTCACGGTGGCAGTGTGTCTGGCTCGGGAGTCAGTGGCGATCTGGGCGTCATGACTGCGGCGGCGTTGCGGACTTCTTTGCTTGCGCCGCCGACCGGCGTGCACGCGCGCGACCTGGCGTCGCGGGCCGCGCAGGCGCTAAAGCAGCGACACGCCTTCCTGATCGGACCACGCGGCACGACCCTGACTACCGATCACAACAGCAACGTGATGCTGTCGCCGGGCCGGGGAGCGGAGCTGGGCGACAGGCGGCTGCCGTTTGTTCGGGTGCTGGTGGTCGCGCCGGCAGACAAGCCTCTCGACCTCGATGCGCTGGTTGCGGCGCGGCCCAACGGCATATTCAATGCGTTGTTCCTTCCGCCGGTTCCGGTGTCCTCGATCCGGCAACAGGGGGAGTCGGGGACGGCAATGGCGGCAATCGGCGTTCCTGGCGGTGCACCGGCGTTGCCCTCGTTGCCCTCGTTGCCCTCGTTGCAATTGGCGGCACCTGAGCCGGTGGTGATCGAACTTCGCGTGGCGACGCTGGCCGACGCGCCCAAGGAACGCGCCTTGATGGCGGAACTTGCGCCGGTGGAAGACCGCGCCGCTGCAGCTGTGGTTCGTGAACCCGCGCCGGTTGAAGATCGCGTTGGGTTGCAGCTGGCCCTGCCATCCGCGCCAGGTGCGGATGGCAAACAGGTTGCGATGCTGGGCGAGGTGGCACCGGAAAATTCCCGGGCAGGGGCCGAGGCTGTGTTCACCCGCGTTGCCTACGCCGCCTCGCCACCGTCCCGCCCGGACGTCGCGCAGGTTCAGCAATCGCTGCTAAAGCAACCCTCGCCGATGTCCGGCGAGAAAGCGCGCGTCACGCAGCACGCCTTGGAGAAGGTGGCAGCCACGTCATCGACCGCAACTCCAGAGCAGCCGGTCAGGTTGGCCGCCATCCAGCGACGCATGCCGCGTATCCTGATCGACTACCGGGGCGGCGTCTTCCACATGTAAAGTCGCTCTAGCTGGTAAGGCACGGTGGAGTCCGGGTCATCCATGCCCGGAATCCTGCATGCAGCACCCATTTTCAGGATCAGGCAGCAAATACACAGGAGAGTATTGCCATGGCAGAACAAAAAGCGTCCCAGGACAAGGCAGCAGTGGTTGAGGCCAAAACCGCCGGTGACAAGGAAACCAAGAACATTGGCCTGGGCGTCCGACTGACGCCCGTCGACGACTCCGATCTGCCGGTGGTGTCGAACTACACCGCGCTGAACGTGACTCCCGGCATGGCCTTCGTCGACTTCGGCTTCATCGAGCCGGGCACGCTGGCGGCACTCCCGCGCATGGTGCAGCAAGGCAGCAAGTTGCCGGAGAACATCAACTGCAAATTGGCTGTGCGCGTGGCCATGGGCTTTGAAGCGCTGTCCAACCTGCAGCAGCAGTTGACGCAGGCGCTGGCGGGCATCCAGGCAAATCAAGGAAATCAAAAGAAGCCTGGCTGAGACCGTGCCTGAAGAGGGCAGTGTGACCGAGCCGTTTATCGGTCAGACATTTTGATAATAATCATGAGTTATAGATCCATTGGTAGCGTAGATACTATCATTCATGATAATAATCATTGGGTCCGATCCAACCCTCAGACGGCTCCGACTTTGGGCTTCCCGACCCATCCCAGCCCTCGGCCGGTTTTCGCTGGTGACGCTGGTGGCTCAGAAGCTGTGCCTGGTGCTGGATAATGCACAGCGGGTACGGTTTGGCAATGTACCATTGTGATAATAATGGTTTATCTATGGTCCGAGGGTTGGGTATCTGACGCTATTTATGATCAGAATTCAAGCCCTTCGCCTACACGGGAAGTGCAGCGGCTTCCGGGCCGGCTCGGCGGGTCGTCAGGTGTCCTGCACAGTGATGACATGACTTGCCGAACACGTACTCGGGCCGCTGTTGATCCTCCAGCGTGAGCACCGACTGGCAGGCATAGCATTGGGCGGTTCCTGTCGGTTGAAGATCCGGACCCAGCGCCACACGCTTGTCGAAGATAAAGCATTCGCCGTGAAAATGCGCGCCGCCACACTGCTCGAAATACTTCAGGATGCCCCCTTCGAGCTGGTACACCTCGCGAAATCCTTCCTTGACCAGCAGCGGTGCGGCCTTCTCGCAGCGAATGCCCCCGGTGCAGAAAGTCACCACGGGGAGGTCCTTCCAGCGCGGGTCAATCGCCTGGGCGGCGGCCGGTAACTCGGAGAACGATTTCAAGCCCAACCCCGCCGCGCCGTTGAACGTGCCCAGCGCCACCTCGAAAGCGTTGCGGGTATCGAGCAGCAGTACTTGGCGGCCTTGGTCCAGCCAGCGCTTCAGCTCCAGGGGGGCGATGCGAGGTGCGGGCGTGCGCGAGGGATCGACATCCGGGCGGCGCAGCGTGATGATTTCGCGCTTGGTCTTGACCAGCATGCGGTTGAAGGGCTGCTCTTCGGACCAGCTCAACTTGGTTTCAAGCCCGGCGAATCGCGCTTCCTCGGCGAGAAGTGCGAGAAAGCGCTCGACCTGCGCCTGCTCGCCCGCGATGAACAGGTTGATGCCTTCCGGCGCCAGCAGGATGGTTCCCTTGAGCCGGAGATCACGGGTGCGAGCACGCAGGCGGTCACGCAATGCCTCGACATCGTCCATGGAAACAAACTTGTAGGCAGAGACGTTGAGGATGGGCATGAGCCGGGTGGTCAATGGTTTGCGGGGTGTGGCGAGGCCGCGATTATAGCGGTGCGGATGTGGCCACGGGGTGTGGCCACGGGGACGGCGATTGGCGTGGCAGAGCGGTAGAATCGTGACCTCACGTTTGCTTCGATTTTCCCACCCGAGATCTGCCATCACGGTGACCCAGCCCCACTTCGTTCATTTGCGCCTGCACAGCGAATACTCGATCACCGACGGCATCGTCAGGATCGACGACGCCGTGGGCCGGGCCGTCGCTGATGGCATGCCGGCGCTGGCCATTACCGATCTCGCCAACCTGTTCGGCATGGTGAAGTTCTATCGCGCGGCGCGCGAGCGCGGCGTGAAACCCATCATCGGCTGCGACGTGTGGGTGACCAATGAGGCCGAGCGCGACAAACCCTATCGACTCCTGCTACTGGCGCAATCGCGCGCCGGCTACCTGAAGCTGTCGCAGCTCCTGTCGCGGGCGTGGCTCGATAATCAGCATCGCGGGCGGGCGGAGATCAACAAGGCGTGGTTCGATCCGCCGCCCGTGGGCAGCGGCAACAAGAGGGCGGCCAAACAGGCAGCCAATGCCGCTACCGAGGGGCTGATCGCACTGTCTGGCGGGCCGGGTGGCGATGTCGGGACCGCGCTCCTCCAGGACAATGCCGTCTACGCCGACAAGCTGGCGGCGGAATGGTCAAGGCGCTTTCCCGGAAGTTTCTACATCGAGTTGCAGCGCTCCGGACTGCCGCAATCGGAAGCCTACACACAGGCCGCGGCAGCACTGGCGGCGCGCACCGACCTGCCGGCGGTGGCCACCCATCCGGTGCAATTCATCGCTCCCGAGGACTACACCGCGCATGAGGCGCGCATCTGCATCGCCGAAGGCCATGTCATGTCGGACCAGCGCCGGCGGCGCGCGTTTTCTCCGCAATGTCATTTCCTGTCGCAGGAGGAAATGAGCACGTTGTTTGCCGACTTTCCGGAGGCCGTGGCGAACTCGGTGGAGATTGCCAAGCGCTGCAATCTTGAACTGGAACTGGGCAAGTCCAAATTGCCGCAGTTTCCAACCCCGGACAACGTGGGGCTGGATGACTACCTTGTGGCGCAAGCCCAGGCGGGACTTGCGCGCCGGCTCGCGCTGCTTTATCCGGACCCGAACGAGCGCGCCAAGGCCGCGCCGCGCTACGACGAGCGACTGCTCTTCGAGGCGAAAACCATCGTCCAGATGGGGTTCCCCGGGTACTTCCTGATCGTTGCCGATTTCATCAACTGGGCGAAAAACAACGGCATCCCGGTGGGCCCGGGTCGCGGCTCCGGCGCCGGGTCGCTGATTGCCTATTCGCTGGGCATCACCGACCTCGACCCGCTCGCCTACAACCTGCTCTTCGAGCGCTTCCTGAACCCGGAACGGGTGTCGATGCCGGACTTCGATATCGACTTCTGCCAGGAAGGGCGCGACCGCGTCATTGAATATGTGCGCAACAAATACGGCCGCGAGTCGGTGTCGCAGATCGCCACCTTCGGCACCATGGCGGCCAAGGCCGTGGTGCGCGATGTCGCCCGCGTGCTCGAATGGCCGTACAGCCGCGCTGATGAACTCGCCAAGCTGATCCCGTTCCAGCCGGGCAAGCTGGTGACGCTCAAGCGTCGCACCGACCGTGGCGATGCGCAGACCATTTACGCGCGCGAGGTCGAGCCGCAGATCAACCAGCGCGAGAAAGATGACGACGAAACCCGCCAGTTGCTGGAGTTGTGCATGCAGCTGGAAGGCCTGTCGCGCAACGTCGGCATGCACGCGGGGGGGGTGCTGATCGCACCAGGCAAGCTCACCGACTTCTGCCCCGTGTATGCGGCGCAGGGCAGCGACAACGTGGTGTCGCAGCTGGACAAGGACGACGTCGAGGCGGTGGGCCTGGTGAAGTTCGACTTCCTCGGCCTCACCACGCTGACCATCCTTGACTGGGCCGCCAAGCACGTGCGCCGGTTGCACGATCCGAGTTTCGTGCTTGAACGCATCCCGCTTGACGACCCGGCGGCCTACCGCATTTTTTGCAGCGCGAACACCACTGCGGTGTTCCAGTTTGAGTCGCGTGGCATGCGTGACCTCTTGAAGCGCGCGCGCCCGGACCGCTTCGAGGACATCATCGCGCTGGTGGCGTTGTACCGGCCGGGTCCGATGGACCTGAGCCCGGAATTCTGCGATCGCAAGCACGGCAAGGCGCCAGATTACCCGGATCCCCGCGTCGAATCCGTGTTGTCCGAGACCTACGGCATCATGGTGTACCAGGAGCAGGTCATGCAGATGGCGCAGATCATCGGCGGCTACTCGCTGGGCGCCGCCGACCTGTTGCGCCGGGCCATGGGCAAGAAAAAACCCGAAGAGATGGCCGAGCACCGCGGCATCTTTCGCGATGGTGCCGCGAAGAACGGTATCGCCGCCGACAAGGCCGACGACATTTTCGACCTGATGGAAAAGTTCGCCGGCTACGGCTTCAACAAGTCGCACGCGGCGGCCTACGCACTGGTCGCCTATCAGACGGCCTACATGAAGGCGCATTACCCGGCGGCTTTCATGGCGGCCAACATGTCTGCCATGGCCGACGACACCGATAAGCTGCATTTGTTGCGCGATGATACGGTGGACAACGGCCTGAAACTGCTGGCGCCGGACATCAATGCCGGCGAATCCCGTTTCGTGCCGCTGGATGCCGGCACCATCGCCTATGGCCTTGGGGGCGTCAAGGGCACGGGCGAGTCCGCGATCGGGGCGATCCTCAAGGCGCGGGCCTCAACGGATGCGACAGGCGGGGCCTTCAAGAACCTCTTCGACCTGTGCCGGCGCGTGGACAAGCGCATCGTGAACCGACGGGTGATCGAGGCGCTGGTGCGGGCCGGGGCGCTGGACCGCGCGCGTACGGCCGATTCCGATCATCGCGCCAGCCTTCTCGCCTCGGTGGGGATCGCCATGGAGGCGGCGGAACAGGCTGAGCGCAACGCCAACCAGGTCAGCCTGTTCGGGGCGTCCGATGAGGGATCGACGACCAGGCTGGCACTGATCGAACGCCCGCGGTGGACCGAAGCCGAGCAGCTTCAGGAAGAGAAGGCGGCGCTCGGCTATTACTTCAGCGGGCATCCGTTTACGGCCTATCGGCGCGAACTCGGGAGCTTCCTGAAAATTCCCCTGGCGCAACTCTCGCCCAGGAACGAAACGCAATTGCTCGCTGGCATCGTCAGCGGCACGCGCATGATGCAAACGCGCAACGGGCGCATGGCAGTGATCGTCCTCGATGACGGTACCGCGGCGATTGAAGTTACGGCGTTCGCGGAGTTGCATGACGCCCATCGCGAGCAGCTGAAGGATGATCGCGCGGTGGTCATCATCGGCAAGGTCACCAAGGATGAGTACTCGGGCAGCGTGCGTGTGCGTGCGGAAAAGGTGCTGGATCTTTCCCAGGCGCGCAGTCGCTTCGCCCGCGAAATGCGCCTGTCCATGAACGGGGCAGCGTCGGCCGCGGGGGTGGCCTCCGCAACACGCCTGAAGCAATTGCTCGCGCCCCATCGCAACGGGCCGTGCCCGGTGGCGATCCGCTACCGCAATGGCGATGCCAGTGTCGAGGTGCGACTGGGCAAGGACTGGCGCGTGAATCTTGACGATGCGCTTATCGCCTCGTTGGGCGAGTGGTTGAAGCCGGAGAACGTCGAAATCCTGTACCAATAGGTTTCGCCGCATTTGCTCTTTGGAAAGGCAATCATGGCACGTCAACGTACAACAGCAGTCGTTGGCAGGATCGGAGCGGACCCGGCGGGCAAGTCGGCGTCGGGGCCGACATCCGTTCACCATCGGCGCGCCGTCGCAGTGGTGCGGCAGTTTCGCGTCATCGTGCAGGCCATCCGGCAGCACTACACCAGAGTGGAGCGCGCAGCCGGGATCAGCGGCGCGCAACTGTCCGCGATGAACCAGATCGCCAATGAACCCGGGCTGACGGTCAGTGGCCTGGCGACACGCCTGGGCCTGCATCAGTCCACGGTCAGCAACCTGACGGCGCGGCTGGATTCGCTCGGCTATGTGTCGCGCACGCGCGTCAAGGGCGACCGGCGCGTCGTCGAACTGGCATTGACACCGGATGGCCAGAAAATGATGCGGCAGGCGCCCAAGCCTGCTGCAGGTGTCCTGCACAACGCGTTGGAGAACATGCCGGATGATGCCCTGCTGGAACTGCACCACCAGCTGGAAAAAGTCATTGAACTATTGGCGATCAAGGATCCGACGGCAGCGACGCGTCCGATCGACGAGGTTTAGAACTGGTTGCAAAATTCATTTTGCAACCGCCGATTTGGGTGAGCGTGGGGGGATGCATCCCCTCATGTTGAAACCGACTCCCGACCATCGACACGCGGGGGGCGCCGCCATCCGTCGTCATGCCGCAAAGCGCGGTTTCCCGCATGGACGGTGGCGTCCAACCCGCCTGGCCGATGGGGCTATCCAGTTGGGTGGATGGTAAAGTCCTGGGACGCCTCGACTGTTTCGACCCCGACCGACTTCACGCCCGCAACGCGCGCTGCGCGCGGCCCGCGCCAGGCCCAGTTGACAAGCGCCCGCACCGCATCCGGAGGGCCGTCGACAAGGGCCTCTACGCTGCCGTCGTGACGGTTGCGCACCCAACCGGTGACGCCCAGCGAAGCGGCTTCGCGGCGCATGGTTTCGCGATATCCGACCCCTTGGACCAGGCCGGTGATCTGCAATTTCAGCGCCATTGCCGCGATCGCTCAGCGTAACGCCTGCAGGGCGGCGTCGCTGTGCAGGGTGTAGATGGCGCCGATGCACATGGCCACCACCGGCAGGATCACGAGCAGCGCGCCGGCAATCGCCGCCGGCCAGCTGAACGGACCGGCCGCGGGGGTGCTGGCATGCTGCTGCTTCAGAAGCTTGATGCGCGTCATGCTGTTGACGATGACAAGCACGATCAACACGTAGCAGAAGTACTCCAGCAACGTGCCGCCGAGTGCCTTGCCATTGATGACGCCCAAGCCGCCAATCAAGCCGATGATCCAGATGCCCAGCAGGAGCACGTCGTTCCACAGGCTGTAGTTTTCGTAGCGTTGCTTGAGCTTTCCTTCCAGCTGCAGGTAGCGCAGGACAGCGATGCCGATCGCGAGGACTACAGCGGAGGTAACGAGGAAGAACCAGCCGAGAAACGTCAGTGAAATCGGTTGAATGAAGTTTTCCATGGGCGCTATTTTTGCACGACAAGCTGCCGAGCGCGCACGATCGCCTGTTCAAGATTGGCTGCAATATTGTCCTCGCCCAATTCACGGCCAAACCCGGAACGGCGCAGCAGCGACAGGGGCTGCGCCGTGACATCTGCGAGCACCAGGTGACGGCCTTCCTCGCGCAGGGTCCGGTGC